>JAFZML010000094.1 GCA_017553255.1 Bacteroidales bacterium
GCGCCTTCGCGGTAGTCCCTCACAAGGCCCTCTCCGGCCTGATGCTCCTTGTACACGGCATCCATGAGGCCGCCTCCCCAGAAGCGGACATCGGCCTCAGGGTCCCTTGCGTAAAGGCCCTTCATAAGGTTGGAGCCGTGAAGGTCTCCGGAAGCCTCTCCGGCTATGAGATAATACTTCATTTAGTAAGGCGTTCGTATTCCTTGATGTCCGTCATGAAGATATTGAGCGGTACCACGGTAACCCAGCCCTGCTCAAGGAGAAGGTGGTCTGCGGTTTCAGAGTCAGGGTCATCGTTGATGAAGGTGCCCCTCATGAACACGGCCTTTTCACCGTCTTCAAGGTTCACGCGGTAGTGCTGCCACAGGAAGCTGTCATTGAGGGCGCCAAGGCTGCCTTCATCCCAGGCCTCGAACTCCTTTTCCCAGTGCCCTGCACCCTGGCGGGCGAATTTCACGCCCTTGATGTCCTCTAGCGGGACCGCCGGGAAGTTGATGTTGTACACAAGACCCGGACGGTTTTCCGGCCAGCCCTCCAGGAGCTTGCGCATAATCTCCGGGAGCATTGCCTGTATGGCACTGAAGTCTGCGTCCGAGCGGAAATCGCAGAGGGAGACTCCTATAGCCTTGATTCCGTTGATGGCTGCCTCCTCCGCTGCGCCCAGCGTAGCGCTGTAATTGGCTGCCGTTGAGGCGTTTGTACCATGGTTGATGCCGGTAACAACAAGGTCCGGATCACGGTGGTCATACTTATACTCCAGGCCGAATTTTACGCACGATGCAGGCGTGGCGTCAAGGTAGGTCCACTTACCGGGGCCCTCCTCTGGGAGGTCCTTGTATGCCAGCTGCTTTACGCCAAGAGAAACGGCGCAGGACATAGCGCTTTGATGGAACTTGGGAGCCACCACTGTGACATCCCCGAAACCGGACATTATCTGGGCCAGGACGTGGATACCCCGCGCCTTGTAGCCGTCATCGTTGCAAAGGAGAATTTTCATACGGCAAAGATAGCAAAAAAATGGATGCGGCGCTCCACCCATTGGGCCGAAAACGGGTGGAGGTCAAGTAATTGATACTCAAAGCGTTACAGAATCTTCTAGTAGAACTTTTTCTACCAGAAACCTCTGTAAGTAGCTGAGAATCAAGAAGTTGAACTCCACCAAAGGGGGAGAAGTGAAACGGAATGGGTACGAAAAAGCCAACTGAGCAATCAGTTGGCTTTTTTTGTACTGGGTAGGAGAATCGAACTCCTATTGCGAGATTGAGAATCTCGAGTACTAACCGTTATACGAACCCAGCGGTTGGGAGTGCAAAGGTACGGAAAAATTCCGAATCTCCAAATTTTTATTTCAAAAACACGAAAAAAACCGCCATTATCAGGCATACGAATGCCGCAAGGTGATTCCACTGCAGGGGTTGTCCTTTGAACATGAACATCACAATGATGGAGAATACGGTGAGGGAAATCACTTCCTGGATTACTTTCAGTTGCACAAGATTAAACGGGCCGCCGTTTTCAATGAAGCCAATCCTGTTGGCGGGGACCAGCAGGCAGTACTCGAAGAAAGCAATGCCCCAGGACATCAGGATAATGAGAATAAGCGGCCAGTCCGTGGAAATTTTCATTTCCTGGAGCTTGAGGTGACCATACCATGCAAACGTCATGAGAACGTTTGAAAACACCAACATCAAAACGGTCCAAAACCCTTTCATAAGCTATGCTATTGTTTTAAGCGCGCAAAATTAATATATTTGTGTGATAAATTGAACCTAAAAACAAAAAATATGACACTCATCAAATCCATTTCCGGTATTCGTGGAACAATCGGCGGCCAGCCCGGCGGTTCTCTCACCCCCATTGACGTTGTGAAATTCACTGCCGCTTATGCGGCTACACTGCCTCAGCGCAAGCCCCAGCCCAACGGGGATCGCTACAAGATTGTTGTAGGGAAGGACGCCCGTATGAGCGGAGACATGGTGGAGCAGCTTGTTGTGGGTACCCTCATCGGCTGCGGAATAGACGTAGTGAAGTGCGGTTTTGCATCTACCCCCACCACGGAAATGGCAGTGTTGTTTGCTAAAGCAGATGGCGGCATCATCCTCACAGCCAGCCATAACCCCAAGCAGTGGAACGCCCTCAAGCTCCTCAACGACAAAGGAGAATTCCTTACCGCCGTTGAAGGCCAGGCCGTCCTGGATCTGGCAGAAAAAGAGGATTTCAATTTTGCCGAAGTAGACCAGCTGGGCCAGATAGAGGAGGAGGACTTCACAGACAAGCATCTGGACGCCGTCCTGGCCCTTCCTGCAGTGGACGTGGAAGCCATAAAGGCCGCCCACTTCACCGTGGTGGTAGACGCCGTGAACAGCGTTGGCGGCATCATCATGCCTCGCCTCCTCAAACGCCTGGGCGTTAAGTGCATAGAGCTCAACTGCAACCCCACCGGAGACTTCGCCCACAACCCGGAACCCCTTCCCGCAAACCTCGTTGACCTCTGCGAAACGGTGAAGAAGGAAAAGGCCGATTTAGGCGTGAGTGTTGACCCCGACGTAGACCGTCTGGCTTTCATCATGGAAAACGGAGAGGCCTTTGTGGAAGAATATACCCTTGTTTCCGTGGCAGATTACCTTTGCTCCCTGGCCGAAAAAGAAGGAAAACCCATCGCAACGGTGTCAAACCTCAGCTCCACCCGCGCCCTTCGTGACGTTACGGAGAAGCACGGCGGCAAGTACTATGCATCGGCCGTTGGTGAAGTGAACGTGACCACCCTCATGCACAAGGTTGGCGCCCTCATTGGCGGAGAAGGCAACGGAGGCGTCATTTATCCCGCCATCCACGCCGGTCGTGACGCCATGGTAGGAGTAGCCCTTTTCCTCAGCAACCTGGCCCACAAGGGCATGAAGGTGTCTGAGCTCAAGAAGACTTACCCTCAGTATTTCATTGCCAAGAACAAGATCCAGCTCTCAGATTCGGCCCTCATTGAGAAGATTCTCAGTGAGCTCAAGGTCATCTACGCCAAGGAAAACATCAACGACATTGACGGCGTCAAGATTAACTTTGAGGCCAATAAGACATGGGTCCATCTTCGCAAGTCCAACACTGAGCCCATCATCCGCATCTACTCCGAGGCTTCAACAATGGAGGCCGCCGAAGCCCTTGGCAATGAGGTTATTGCGGTAGCGAAAAAGATCATCGGTTAATTGTTCTGTTTGAGATTCTCTCGCTTCGCTCGGAATGACAGTTGACTGTAATTGTCATACCGAGGCCGAAGGCCGAGCGTATCTCATAATAACACAATATGTTTAGTTTCAGGACAACGCCGCTGGAGGACCAGCTGGACAAGGCCTTGCTGTATGGCAAGGTGGGGTGTTTCTGTACCCAGAACTGCTGGGATACGGGGAAAGGCCGATGGATGTGGGAACTTTTCCGGGAGAGGGGAAACCTTCAGGTGGTGTTCAACCCCAGGGAGGCGGAACTGACGCCCGGAACCAACCACATTGTCTTTGAAGCAGACCAATTGGCGGCGCTGGATGCGGTGGTGGTGGAAATCCAGGACGTGGGGGTGCGGTATTTCAACTACACCAAGGACGTGATGCAGCTTATGGAAATGCTGCGGCTGCTTGGTGATGAGGCGCCGTCACTTTATATCGTAGACCATATCAACCCTTCCGGCAGGGTGGTGGAAGGCACCATTCCGGCAGTGGCGGGGGAGATGTATGTGCCAAAGCTGGCGCATCGGCACGGATTAACCCTTGGAGAGGTGGTGAACCTCTATGCGTCGGAGATTGGCGCCAAGTTCCCCATACATGTGATATCGGCCATGGCAACGGATGCCAACAGGCAGCTTATGCCCTGGACCATTGCGCCGGCCTCCGATATCCCCGGGCTTTTCAGCTCATACCTCTACAGCGGCGGCGGGCTATGGAACAACACCACAATTACGCCGGGAATCGGCACTGCAAGGCCGTATGAGTATATTGGGGCGCCGTTTGTGAAGCCTCTGCATCCGGAGGATCTCCCTCAGGCGCACGGGGCGCTGCTGCGTCCCTGCTCCTTCACGCCTGCGGCCGGCCGATACGCAGGGGAGCGCTGCCAGGGATTCCAGATTATGCTGGTCCCCGGGGAGCCTTATCACAGCCTCCTCCATACCCTGCATCTCATGAGATGGTTCAGGGAGCATTATTCGGCCTTTGAATTTGAGGACGCATTCTGGACAAAGTTGGCAGACCCTGTCCTGGAGGAGTATCTCAAGGAGAATATCCCCTTTGACATTATCCAGGAGCACGTAAAACTGGAAGAGCAGAAGTGGATCCGCAAGGCCAAGAGGTATCTCCTCTACGACGACCAACCGTATAGGATGAAATAGATCCTTCGTCGCTATGCTCCTCAGGATGACAGGTGTTGCCATTCTTCAGGATGACAGGTGTTGCCATTCTTCAGGATGACAGGTGTTGTCATTCTTCAGGATGACAGGTGTTGTCATTCTGAGCGAAGCGAAGAATCTATTTGGTTTTTCCAAAAATTATTCATATCTGTGCAGCCCAAAATTGTTAACAATTATATTTTTTACGTAAAATGAAGAAAGGAATTCATCCCGAAACCTACCGTCTTGTAGCTTTCAAGGATATGTCCAATGACACAGTCTTCGTAACCCGTAGTTGCGCTCCCTCTAAGGAAACCCTTACCGTGGAAGGCGTTGAGTACCCGCTGGTGAAGCTGGAAATTTCCAACACTTCTCACCCTTTCTACACTGGAAAGGTGAAACTTGTGGATACCGCCGGTCGTGTGGATATGTTCTATCAGAGATACAAGAGCCGCAAGAAATAATCATTGCAGCCCAAAAGGTTCAAAGGCAGCCATCCCGCAGCGGGTTGGCTGTCTTTTTTCCCTGTTTCGGCCACCTGTATTTTTTGTGAGAATACCAAATGTTGGCAAGCCTTGCCAAAATTTGGAGAAAGCTGCATGGCCGCCGTAACTTCGGGAAAACTTTGAAATTATGGAGTATCACATTCACATTGTGTGTGACGGAGATTCCGTCCACATAGACGGCCTTCCGGGCGGGCCGGATTCATTGAAGCTCCCGGACAGCATTGTAAGAGGCGTCACCATGATCTGGGACCTGGTGGAATCAAGGGTCCGGGAAGCAGACTGCATCTGCATTGGCGGTATAGGCTATACCGGGGACACCCTCACCATTGCGGCTTTTGACATCTGGGTGCAGGCAGGGGAGGAGGGCTATTTCCTTCCCATGGACATATCGGCCAAACTTTTCTCAGAGAACGGAATCCCGTACTTCCACTCTCCCTTTATGTCATAACTGACATATTGTCATAACGCGGGCCCTTGGCAGGCAATTTGATAGGTACTGAGGCACAATCAGTACTTATTATGGCAGAAAAGAAGAATAAAAATATAGAGGCGCCGGGAGAAGGCAAGAAACTTGCCGCACTGGAAGCGCGTGTAGAGGGATTGAAGGAAGAGCTGGAAGAGGCTAAGGCCGCAGTGCAGGAAGCGGAGAAAAAAGCCGCAGATTCAAAGGCGGATTATATCCGTCTTATGGCAGAATTTGACACCTTCCGTCGCCGTACCGCAGAGGAAAAGCTGGCCCTGAGAGAATCGGCCGCAGAAGATACCATAAAGGGCCTTCTGCCCATCCTGGATGACTGCGAGATTGCTCTGGCAACGCTGGAAAAGAGCACTGACAGCCAGGCCGCCAAGGAGGGTACTCAAATGATTTTCGGCAAGCTTACCTCCTACCTCAAGGGCAAGGGGCTTGAAAAGATTGAGGCAAAAGGGGAGGAGTTCAATACGGAGCTCCATGAGGCCGTAACCACGTTCCCGGCCCCTGAAGAGTCCCTGAAGGGCAAGGTTATAGATGTTGTCCAAACCGGATATACCCTTGGCGGAAAGGTTCTCCGCTATGCAAAAGTTGTAGTGGGGGCATAAGTTATGGCACAGAAAAGAGATTACTATGAGGTCCTTGGAGTAGACAAAAAGGCCTCCGCAGATGAAATTAAGAGCGCCTACCGCAAGTTGGCGCTCAAGTGGCATCCGGACCGCTGGGTAAACGGCACGGACGCAGAGAAAAAGACGGCGGAGGAAAACTTCAAGGAGGCCGCAGAGGCATATTCCATCCTGAGTGACCCTGACAAGAGGGCCAAGTATGACCAGTTTGGCTTTGCCGCAGAGCAAATGGGCGGCGGCGCCGGTGGTTTTGACTTTGGAGGAATGGATATCAATGATTTCCTCCGCAACATCTTCGGCGGCAGTTTCGGCTTTGACTTTGGCGGCTTTGGCAGCGGCTTCGGCGGCTTTGGCGGCGGGCAGGATACCGGCACCAGGGTACTGCGTGGCCGTGATATCCGCACTTCCGTGAAGCTTACGCTGGAAGAAATTGCAAACGGCTGTGACAAGGAAATCTCCCTTGAGCGCGCACGTCCCTGCCCGGATTGCGGCGGCAAGGGCGCAAAGAGTGAGGCGGATATAAAAACCTGTCCCACCTGCGGCGGTCAGGGCCGCGTAAGGCAGCAAACGCGCGGGCTTTTCGGCGTTGGATATACTATCGGCACATGTCCCCAGTGCCAGGGAGAGGGCAAGATTATCACCAATCCTTGCAGGCGCTGCAACGGCACCGGCCTGGAGCGCAAGCGTGAACTTGTGAAGGTGCATATCCCCGCCGGCGTAGAGGACGGAATGCAGCTTACAATACGCGGAGAAGGCCATGCCGCGCCCCGCGGCGGCGTAAACGGAGACCTTCTGGTTGTGATCAATGAGGTCCAGCATCCTCAGCTTCAGAGGGACGGCAACAACCTCTTCCACACCCGCATCATATCCGTCATGGACGCCATGCTGGGCTGTGAGGTAAGCGTCCCTTGCCTGGACGGCAGCTACAAGGTAAACGTAGAGCCCGGAACCCAAAGCGGCACGGTTGTAAAGCTGCGCGGAAAGGGCCTTCCAAGCGTCCAGGGCTATGGCCGCGGCACCGGTGACCTTTACGTGAAATTCCAGGTTTGGGTGCCTCACAAACTGTCCAGGGAGGAGAGGGAAGCGCTGGAAAAGATGAGAGGCAGTTCAAGCTTCAAACCGGATCTCACCAGGGAGGACAAGAATACCTTTGACAAGGTGAAAAATATTTTCTAAAAAATCTTTGAAAAAGTTTTGGTACTTTTAGAAAAATTACTACCTTTGCAGTCCCAAAACAAACGCAACCTCTTGTAAGGAGCCAAACCGCAATGTTGCATTAAAGAGATTAGAAAATTATGGATTTGATAAAAATTGCAGAGCAGGCTTTCCAGAGTGATAAAGCCGCTTCCTACCCGGAATTCAAGGCCGGTGATACAATCACCGTTACCTACAGAATCAAGGAGGGTGATAAGGAAAGACTCCAGAAGTTCCGCGGAGTGGTTATCCAGATCAGCGGTCAGGATCCTTTCACAAAAACTTTCACCGTCCGCAAAATTGCCAGCGGCGTTGGCGTAGAGAGAATTTTCCCTTACCAGAGCCCGTTCATTGACAGCATTGAGGTTAACAAGTTTGGTAAAGTGCGTCGCGCACGTATCTTCTACCTCCGTGACCTCACC
>JAFZML010000095.1 GCA_017553255.1 Bacteroidales bacterium
ACACTCGCTTCGCTCGGTATGACAACAGAAAACCGGTATGACAGTGCAAAAAAGAACGCCCGGTATAATGTCATACCGAGCGAGCAAAGCGAGCGAGTGTATCTCCTATATCCTGTCTTTTATCTGGTAGTTGTTGCGGCCAACGGCGGAGCGGGAGACCATTTCACCGATGAAACCGGCAAGGAAGAGGATGACGCCAAGGACCAGGGCAACCAGGGAGAGGTAGAAGAGCGGCTGGTCGGTGACGGGACGGAACTTCACGCCGTTGGCCTGGTTTATGAGTTTTTCCGCAATAATCCATACTGTCATCACAAAGCCCACAAGGAACATCAGGATGCCGCTGGTGCCGAAAAAGTGCATGGGCTTTCCGCCAAAACGGGACAGGAACCACAGGCTCATAAGGTCCAGGAGGCCGTTTACAAAGCGGTTCAGGCCGAATTTTGACTTGCCGTACTTGCGCTTCTGGTGATGCACGGGCTTCTCCCCTATTTTGGTGAAACCGGCGTTTTTGGCAAGATACGGGATGTAGCGGTGCATCTCACCGTAGACCTCTATGTTCTTTACAACCTCCTTGCGATATGCCTTCAGGCCACAGTTCATGTCATGGAGTTTAATCCCTGTTACCTTACGGGCCGTCCAGTTGTAAAGCTTTGAAGGTAAGTTCTTTGTAAGGGCGTTGTCCTTGCGCTTCTGCTTCCAGCCGGAAACAAGGTCATAGCCTTCTTCCCGGATCATTCGCACCATTTCAGGGATTTCCTCCGGGGAATCCTGGAGATCGGCATCCATTGTGACCACAATGTCCCCTTCCGCCGCCGCAAAGCCTTCATACAGTGCGGCCGATTTGCCATAGTTCCTCCGGAACCGTATGGCTTTGAGATGCCCGGTCTGGGCCGGGAATGACGAGATAACGCTCCATGACTCATCCGTGGAACCGTCGTCCACAAAGATAAGTTCATAGGTAAAGCCTTCAAGCGCCTTCTCTATCCAGGCCTTCAGCTCCGGGAGGGATTCGGCCTCATTATAAAGGGGAATTATAATTGAAAGGTCCATAACTTATTGGTCTTCAGGAGAGTCATCCTCTTTGGGAGGGAACCCTCCAAACAGTTTCTGAAGGAAGATGTAGCGTGACATAATGGATGCCAGGATGCTGCCGTAAAGGTAGCAGTACAGCCACTGGAAGATGAAGGTAAGGAGCGGTAGCTTGTCAATGGCCCCTTCCACGGCATCACGGTCCGTGGAAAGGATTTGCATATTGCTTGATAGCTGATCCACCATTGTATCAATGGTTTCAGCGGGCATTTTCATAATGATGAAGGCCTGGGCCGATGCCAGAATGAGACCGCTTAGCATTGCCGCTCTCCGGCCAAGCTTGTAGGTGTCCTCCATCTTTACGCCGTCATACTTGTCACGGAAACGCAGCATTACGTTTTTCATTATAAGTATGCAACCAAAGAACTCCACCGCCCAAAGGATCACTGCCGCTGCCTGGACAAGGAAATTAATCCCGCTAAGCGCCGCCAGTTCCTTCAGCACAAGGCACCCCACGGACACCGCCCCAAAGAGCAGTCCCGCCTTAGAGGCCTCATTCCATATGGTTGTATTGTCAAATGACATAGTTTACAAAGATAGCAATTATATTTGAGAAATAAGATTTCTCCACTTTGGCTTATCAGAGACAGATACTGCTCTTAACGTGCATAAAATGATGCACGTTAGGCGCAAAAAAGGCCCAAAATGCTCCTAACGTCACATTATTCTTGCACGTTAGGAGCACTAAACGAA
>JAFZML010000096.1 GCA_017553255.1 Bacteroidales bacterium
AGAATAACAAGCATCCACTCAGATGCGTGACAAATATAAGGAAATCCACAAAGGCCGGTGGAGCTTAAGTAGTTGATACTCAGCGCGTTACAGAATCTTCTGGTAGAACTTTTTCTACTAGAGAATCTTGTAACACGTTGATATTCAGTAAGTTGAGCTCCACCAAAGGGGGAGAAACGAAAGGCCGCAAGGGGAAGAAACAAGGGCCGAAGGAGTAGCGGAATATTCCAAAAAAATCCGTATATTTGAACTCTATGAGAAGAATCATGTACGCACTCATACTTGCCTTACTGGCAACAGCCTTCCCGGCTGCCGCCCAAAGCCATGCGTTACCGCAGGCCGCACAGGAAACCGGTGACAAAAAGGCGGAAACCTTGTATTATATAGAGCGCCTGAAGGACGCCGCCCAGAGTATCCCCGCAGGCGCCCTCACCACGGACGCCCAGGATCAGGAAATTGTCCGGCTGCATGAGCAGGCAAAGGAAGTGGCCGACAAAAACGGCTTCCCCCAGTATTTCTACTACTCCTATGAGCTTCTCCTCAGCTACCTCTTCGACCACGGCAAGACCCTCCGCACAATGGAACTCCTGCAGGAGCTCCAGGCGGTTGCCCGGAAAAAGAATGATGCCTACGGCCTGTGGATGAGCCAGCGCTTTATGGTGGCCCTGTATGTTTCCCAGGGAGACTACATAAACGCAAAGCCATACATCCTTAAGGCCATCCAAACGTACCAGGAAACCAAAGACCCCGTTGTCAGGAGCCAGAGCGTCGCCCGCCTGTACTGTGATTTGTCAGATACCTACGTGATTGGCGTAGATTCCGTCAAGATTAACATAGACAAGGCCGTGAAGGCCGCCAGCACTCATCTTGACAGCCTCAGGTGCTCCTACCACCTTGCAAAGATAGCCGCCTACGAAAAACGCCGCAATGACTTTGACCGTTACCGGGATTACTGCCTTGGAGACTCCCTCATCACAAGCATCAGCCCCACGGCGCCGCTGGTTCTGAAAACCCTGGACACCATCATAGAGGGCACGTTTGACGCAAAATCCATCAGTGACCTTTCAGTGGCCCGTGCAAGGGAAATCAAGTACATTGCAAACGTTGCGGAAAAGTACAATTACAAGGAGCAGGGCTTTGAGATCGAGAGGCTCCTGGTAGTGAAATTCGAGCGCCAGATGGCCCAGACCAACCGTTCCAAGATTGCCGAAATGGACGCCCGACTGGGAAACACCGCCCTCCAGGGAGAACTGGCATCGGAGAAAGAGCACGTCCAGAAAGTCACACGCCTTGTGCTTTTCCTTGCTATAGCCATTCTGGTTGCAATAATCACCTTCCTGATTGTGCACATGATTGTGCTCAACCGTCATAACCGCAAGCTGCGTGAAGCCAACAGGAAGGTGCGGCTGGCCGATGAAGCCAAAACCCGCTTCATCCAGAATATGTCCCACGAGGTCCGCACTCCCCTCAACGCCATTGTGGGCTTCTCCCAGCTGCTGTCTCTCCCTGACGGAAGCCTCACCCCGGAAGAAAAGGATGAATTCTCGGCCCATATAGTGAACAACACCAAGATGCTCACAATGCTGCTGGACGACATCCTGAATGCATCGGCCATGGACAGAGGAAACTATAACCTCACCTTTGAGACCTCTGAAAAGGACTTCATTGCCCAGCAGGCCATCTCCAGCTCGGAGCACCGTCTTCAGCCCGGCGTGAGCCTCTCCTACGTCCCTGAGGAAAATGAACCCTTCAAGTTCATCACGGATCCCCGCCGCGTGCAGCAAATCCTCATAAACCTCATCACAAACGCCTGCAAGCACACGTCGGAGGGCTCCATAGTGGTTGCAAGCTCCCTCAAGGAGACTCCCGGCTTCCTCACTTACTCCGTAACGGATACCGGTACCGGTGTACCTCCGGAAGACGCAGAAAAGATTTTTGAACGCTTCACAAAACTCAATGAACACGTACAGGGGACAGGCCTCGGCCTCAGTATATGCCGGGACATTGCCCAGCGCCTTGGCGGCAAGGTTTTCCTTGACACCACCCACACCTCCAAAGGCTCCCGCTTTGTACTTACAATACCTATAAAACAAGACCAATAATTATATGACACCACTTTACGCACAGGACCACGATTATTCCGCCTTCAA
>JAFZML010000097.1 GCA_017553255.1 Bacteroidales bacterium
TCC
Source organism: Bacteroidales bacterium (assembly GCA_017553255.1). Taxonomy (GTDB): domain Bacteria; phylum Bacteroidota; class Bacteroidia; order Bacteroidales; family UBA932; genus Cryptobacteroides. Next base: position 4 of record JAFZML010000097.1, read on the forward strand.
CGCATTCACAACCTGGGACATGACGCTTTCCTGGAAGGCGCCCTTCGGCCTCAGGCTGGCCCTGGAACTGAGGAATATGTTCGACTGCCATTACGAGATAGTTCAGCAATACCCCATGCCGGGAATCCATGTAATGGGGTCTGTGTCTTTTGAGATGTAGCCTAGTAAATAAGGAGCGGGCCTGTTCCGAGGCCCGTTGTCTGGGACCATTTGAGGGAGCCGTCCGCTGCGAAGCAAAGGACCCGGCTGTCTCCGGTGAAAGAAGCATCGGCCACAAAAATGTCTCCGCTTGACGGCTGAACGGTGATGCCGTAGGGATATGAGAGGGCTATCTGCTTGCCATCTTCTCCCTTCAGGGTAAGTTTTGATACGCTGCTATTTGACGTATCCACAATGGTCATCCCCGCATACTCCACAAGATACAGTTTTCCGTTTGCCAATGCGGGCATTCCCACCGTGAAGCCCTTGACAGCTTCATACTCCCCTTCCGGCGTCACGCTTCCAAGGCTGGCAGGAGCTATCACGGAGCTCCAGTCGGCGGTGTAGCAGTCATAGGTGGTAACCCAAAGCTTCCCACTTGCGCTGAAAAGCCGGTTGAGGTTCTCTACCGGAAGTTCAATTGTTGAAGAAACCTTGAAATCCGCTATGTCAATAACGGAAATGGTTTTATCATGTTCTGTCTGGTAGCCGCCGCTGTTGGCTACATAAATCTTATCACCAAGGGCGGTGATGCCTTCCGGCTGATAACCCACTTCAATGGTTTTAGTCTCATAGCTTGTGGGATCAATACGGTATACCTTACCCTTGACGCCAAACACAGAGCCGTTTATTGCGGCCCCATATGAGGTCACATATGCATAATTACCTTTCTTGATGATATATCTGGGGCTGTCCACATCAAGGACTTTCTCCAGTTTCCCCGTTGCGGGGCTTATTATTGCTATTTGATTGGATCCGTTCAGAAGAACCCAGAGTTTGCCGCCAATGACGGCCATGTCGTTACCGGTGTTCCCAAGACCCTGCGCCACATCCGGATTGGCTGCGGCAAACCAGTTTGCGCTGAAGGCCCCTGTAGAGAGATTCTTCACGTCCAGCGTTGACCCTCCCGGCCATGCGCCCTGATTCAGGATGAACAGAGTATTGTTTTCACCTACTTCAATGTCGATGCCCGTGGGCAAATTACCCGAGGCGTTTTCTTTGCTACAACTCACCATTATCATGGCAAGGAGCACGCTGAAAACCAGCAGTGATTTTGTTTTCATAGAGCTATTTGTTTGGATGTGCAAAGATAATAAAAAAACGGAAGCGGTAGCCCGTGGAGCCAAGTACTTGATAATGAGCATATTAACTAAAAGAGGGTACCGAAAAATCGGCACCCTCTTTTTGATAACTTACTGTGCAACAGCAACTTAGCTCCACGGATTAAGCCTTGCCGTTGGAACCAAGCACGTTCACAATCTTGTGAATGTAGAGCTTCTTCATCTCATCACGGGCGGGACCCAGATATTTACGAGGGTCAAACTCACCGGGCTTGTCATGGAAGACCTTGCGGATGGCGGCGGTCATGGCAAGACGGCTGTCACTGTCAATGTTGATCTTGCAGACAGCGCTCTTGGAGGCCTCACGAAGCTGCTCTTCAGGGATACCAACTGCATCCGGAAGCTTACCGCCAAGCTCATTGATGATGTCTACATACTCCTGGGGAACGGAGCTGGAGCCGTGGAGAACGATGGGGAAGCCGGGGAGCTTCTTTTCAATCTCATGGAGGACGTCAAATGCAAGGGGCGGAGGTACAAGCTTGCCGGTTTTGGGGTCACGGGTGCACTGCTCAGGGGTGAACTTGTATGCGCCGTGGCTGGTGCCGATAGAGATAGCAAGGGAGTCACAGCCGGTACGTGTTGCGAAGTCAATCACTTCCTCAGGCTTTGTGTAGTGGGATTCTGCGGCGGAAACCTCATCCTCTACACCGGCAAGAACACCAAGTTCTGCCTCTACGGTTACGTCAAACTGATGTGCGTAATCCACAACCTTCTTGGTGAGGGCGATGTTCTCCTCATAGGGCAGTGAGGAAGCGTCAATCATGACTGAGCTGAAGCCAAGGTCTACGCAGCTTTTGCAGGTTTCAAAGCTGTCACCGTGGTCAAGGTGCAGGCAGATCTGGGGTTTCTCCCAGCCCAGTTCCTTTGCATACTCCACAGCGCCTTCTGCCATGTAACGGAGAAGGGTTTGGTTGGCATAGTTACGTGCTCCCTTGGAGACCTGGAGGATAACGGGGCTCTTGGTCTCTGCTGCAGCCTGGATGATGGCCTGAAGCTGCTCCATGTTGTTGAAATTGAATGCGGGGATGGCGTAACCGCCGGCAACGGCCTTCTTGAACATCTCACGGGTGTTCACAAGGCCCAGTTCTTTGTAAGATACCATAATTGAATATGAATTAGAATAAAATATTTCTTTTAGCTCACAAATTTAACTATTTTTGCGGAAAAGTAAAAGCATTATGAGCGGTAAAGTACTTATTTTTTCGGCCCCGTCCGGCAGCGGAAAGAGCACGGTGGTAAACCACATCCTTGGTCTTCATCCGGAGATAGAGTTTTCTGTATCGGCCACATCCCGTCCCCCAAGGGGAACGGAGCAGGATGGCGTTGAATATCTGTTTTACAGTGCCGATGTCTTCCGCCTCATGGTGAGGGACGGAAAGTTTGTGGAGCATGAGGAAGTGTACCCGGACCGCTTCTACGGTACCCTCAAGAGCGAAGTAAACCGCATCTGGGCCAAGGGTAACGTCATCATCTTTGACGTGGATGTCAAGGGCGGCGTATCCCTCAAAAAGTACTTCGGGGACAGCGCCCTGTCCGTTTTCATCCAGGCCCCGTCCATTGAGGAGCTCAGAAAAAGGCTCATCGCCCGCGCCACGGATCCCATGGACGCCATAGAGCAGCGCGTTGCCAAGGCCGCCGAAGAAATGACCTACGCCCCCAAGTTTGACCGCATCCTCATCAACGATGACCTTGAAACCGCCTTCCGTGAAGCGGAAGCCATGGTGGATGAATTCCTCTCCCGGTAGGGTTTTGTCATTCTGATCTATTTTGTCATTCTGAGCGAAGCGAAGAATCTATGCGAATAGCGGTATACAGCGGGTCATTCAACCCCCTTCACATAGGCCATGAGGCCATAATCCGCTTCCTTACGGAGAAAGCGGGTTTTGACCTTGTGTACCTTGTGGTCACCCCGCAGAACCCCTTCAAGGACGCCCACAGCCTTCCCCTGGGGAAAACCCGCTTTGACGCCGCAGTGGAAGCCGTAGCCCGCCATCCGGAACTGAAGGTTGTGGTAAAGGACACTGAGCTTCACATGACTCCGCCGCAGTATACCATACGCACCCTTGATACCCTCAAGGCCGAAGAACCCCAGCACAGCTTCTCCCTGGTGATAGGGGCCGATAACCTTGCCTGCTTCCAGGGCTGGCGCTTCCATGAGCGCATCCTCCTGGATTACGGTGTGGTGGTATTTCCCCGCAAAGGCTATCACAGGGGCCATGCCAAGGCCCGCCTCCTCAAGGAGAATCCCCTGTATAAGATAATTCTTCTCAAGGCCCCCCTTGTAACCATCTCATCCACAGAAATACGTAACGGCCTTGCCGCCGGAAAAGACATGTCCAAATGGCTGATGTAGGAATGCATACGGAAACGGAACGCAAGTTCCTGGTACTTAATGCCCATTTCAAGGCCCAGGCCGTGGCCTCCCACCGCATCAAGCAGGGTTACATAGCCCGTGATAGCGGCAACTCCGTCCGCGTCCGCATCCTGGATGATAAAGGCATTCTCACAATCAAAGGTCCATCGGCCGATGACATCTCCCGCACCGAATGGGAAATTGAAATTTCCCGCCAAGATGCCGAAGACCTCCTGAAACTCTGCCACGGCGGCATCATAGACAAAACCAGATATATAGTTCCGGAGGGGTGTGTACCCTCTGGAACCTCTGGACGCCCATGTCCGGATGAATGGGAGGGGCCCGCAGCCGCAGGCTGTGGGAGGGACGAAGCGAAGCTGAGGGGGCCAGAGGGTACACACCCCTCCGGAAGAGTCTTTGAAGTTGATGTCTTTTATGGAGACAACGAAGGACTGGTGATGGCGGAGATTGAACTTGAAAATGCCACTGATCCCTTTGAGAAACCGTCCTGGCTGGGACAGGAAGTCACAGGCAACAGGCATTACTACAATTCATACCTTTCCCTCCACCCCTTTAAACAGTGGTAAGCGTGGAGCTAATTCGTTGATTTATAGTCATTTACGCAAAAACGTCTACCCGAAAACAGGTAGACGTTTTTCTGTAATATGCTGTGAGTCAATCACTTAGCTCCACGGGGTACCGGGCGTTATCCACGGTACTTGGCGGCTTGCTCTGCTATAAGGGCGGCGTCATCAAAGTAGTTGATCTTCATGGCGTCCTTCATCTCATGGAGGGTGGCGGCGGCTACCTCACGGGCGGCCTCTGAACCCTTGCGAAGGATTTCATACACGGCGGGGATGTCCTGCTCATAGGTGTGACGCCTTGCGCGGATGGGATCCAGGCGGTCATTGAGCACGTTGATGAGGAACTTCTTGCACTTCATGTCTCCAAGGCCGCCGCGGCGGTAGTGGTCCTTGAGTTCATCCAGACTGGCGTAATCCGGCCAGAATTTCTCAAAGTCTCCTTCCTCATAGAAGGCGTCAAGGTACGTGAACACGGTATTGCCCTCTACCTTACCGGGATCTTCCACCCTCAGGTGACCGGGGTCTGTGAACATGCCTTTCACCTTCTGCTCCATTGTTTTGGCGTCATCTGAAAGATAGATGCAGTTGCCAAGGGACTTACTCATCTTGGCCTTGCCGTCTGTTCCGGGAAGGCGGCGGCAGGCAAGGTTTGTGGGAAGGAGGATATTGGGCTCTACAAGTACATCGCACTTGTAAGTTCCGTTGAAACTGCGGACAATCTCACGGCACTGCTCAATCATGGGTTCCTGGTCTTCTCCTACGGGGACGGTGGTTGCTTTGCAGAAGCAGATATCGGCCGCCTGGGAGATAGGATATGTGAAAAAGCCCACGGGGAGGCCGCGCTGATTGTCGTTCTCAGTATCACCGTTGAAGCCGCGCATGGCCATTTCCGTTTTCACGGTTGGATTGCGCTGGAGACGCTGCACGGTGACAAGGTTGGAGAAGAACTGGGTCATTTCATGGAGCTCAGGGATCTGGCTCTGGATGAAAAGGGTCACCTTCTCAGGGTCAAGGCCGCAGGAAAGGTAATCCAGGGCCACCTCAATGATGTTCTGGCGCACCTTTTCAGGGTTATCCGCGTTGTCTGTGAGTGCCTGTACATCGGCAATAAAAACAAACATGCGGTCATAGTTGCCCTCGTTCTGGAGCAGCACCCTGTTCCTGAGGCTGCCTACGTAATGTCCCAGATGCAGTTTTCCGGTGGGACGGTCTCCGGTAAGTATGATTCTACCCATAATATTCAATAAAGAGACGCAAAGATACGCTTTTCCGCGTTTATTTGCAAAGGCCGATTTGCCGGACTGGGACGTCGAAGTACGTTTCCGGGAAAGGCTCCTCCCTAAGGGTGAAGTGCCACCACTCGCTGTCAAGGGGGTTGAAGCCATGACGGAGCATTGCGCCGCGGAGGATCATACGGTTTTGGAACTGCTCCGGGGTAATGCTTCGGCCCACGGGGCTCTTGGAATTGTCCCCGGTATATTCTCCCGTTTCCGGATTGCCGCAGAAGTCCGGGTGACTTTCAGGGCCGAACCAGTCGAAGGTGCCGCCCATGTCAAGCTCCTTCTCCGTGGTCATGTCAAAGAGGGTGAGATCCACGGTAGAACCGCGTGTGTGGCCGCTTTTTGCCATTATGTATTCCTGATCAAAGAGCACGCTCTTGTCAAGGTCCGGATAAAAGTACGCCTTCATAAGGGTGTCCGGGACATCTGCGGCCCAGCGCACAAAATGGTCTACGGCCCTCTGGGGACGGTAGGCGTCGTATATCTTGAGCCTGTAACCAAGGGCCATCACGTCATCTGAAACGGCACGCAGGGAATCTGCAGCCGCCTTTGTAAGGAGTGCGGTAGGCTGGAGATAGCCGTCAATCCTCTCCCCTACAAAATTATATGTGCCGAAGTAACGGATTTCCAGGATGGCGTCCGGGACGGCGTCCGTGAGAGTTACAAAGGACTGCTTGAATCCATTCTGACTGCAGCAGGCAATGGTAAGGATGGCTGCAATGCTGAGGAAGATGCTCTTTTTCATATATCGGCATTTTTTACTTCCCCAAAATTACGCTTTTTTTCAATAAAAGCAGTAAATTCGCACTGACTAAACTTTTAACATGTACTCTTTTCTCATCAGCA
>JAFZML010000098.1 GCA_017553255.1 Bacteroidales bacterium
GGCGGCGATGAAGATGGCCGCTGCGAAAATAACCACCCACAGGCTTACCCTGACAGACAGTTTACGGCGTATGTAGGTGATGATTCTATTCATTGCTCAGCTCTTCATAGGTTATTTCCCGTCCCAGCATCTGGTTTTCCACCATAAGCCGGCTGGCCAGCTCCACCATGTCAGGGCGCATCCGGAACTCACGTTCTCCGGATTCCCTGTCTACCTGAAGCCTGAGAACATCCTGCAGCATAAGCCGCTGCATAACCACATTGGTGGCAATGTGCTCCCGGTCCACGTACTCCATCACAATTTCCAAAGCCTCTTCCGGGTGCTCCGCCGCCCATTCCCAGCCTTTCCGGCTGGCCTCGGCAAACCGCTTTGCCTGCTCCTTGTGTTTTTCGTAGTATTTGCGGGTCATATACACGCCGTCTTCCTGCACGTTGTAGCCGTGGTCGCAGAAACGGTATACGTTTTTATCCGTCATCCGGATTCCCGCCTGGACCAGCTGGTAATACTCATTGTAACTCATTGCCAGTGTGGCGTCCAGGGCGCCGGCCACAAACAGGTTGGTGTTTTGGGCGAAGCGTATCCACTCATAGTCCAGCCGCTCCTTGATGCTCATACAGATGGCCAGCTGGCCGAATCCTACACTCCAGATGCCCACGCGGGCGCCTTTCTGGGTAAGGGGGTCCTTGCCGCGGGCCGACACAATGACCATGGCGTTGTTCATGGATGTCTGGAGGATGTTGACAAGGGGAATGCCGCCATCCACAATCTCCATGGCCTGACAAAGCTGCAGCGTAGTGGCCTGGCATTCGTTCTTGCGAAGGCGGGTCATGGCGGGCTGTGTGGCCGAAGGATGCTCTATCCGTACGTTCACCCCGGCTTCCCGGTAAAAACCCTTTGCCTCGGCCACATAGTAGCCGGCAAACTGGGCCTGCGCCGTCCACTGGGGCGTAAACACAATGGTTTCTTCCTGTGCCCTGAGCATGCCGCAGTACGCAAAAAGGGCAACTGGCAGGAGTAGCAATCTTCTTCTCATTTATTTGGTGGGGTCTGTGTCAAGGGCGCTGCCGTCTTTCTTGCCAAAGACGTCTTCCAGGGCGTTGTTGTCATAATTCTGTGCCCATGAAGGATGGGTATAGTTGTCCAGGCCAAGCATAAACTTGATGAACCAGTCAAGGTCATCGGCATTTATGCGCACGTCCTCAAACTGCTGGTTGAGGTAACGGTAGCACTTTTCCTGGAAAGTGTCTCCTTCCACGGTGAAAATACCCTTTTTGGTGGAGAGGAACTGATATGAACTGCTGATGTTATTGGCAAGCTTCAGTTTCTTCTCCTTCTTTTCCGTAGAGATTGAAGTGAGCTCATAATCCTTCTGGAGGTCGCTCTGGCTCATTCCAAGAAGGCCGCCAATCAGGAGGCCCAGGCCTCCGGTGCGGTCTGCGCCTGAGCGGCAGTGATAGGCCACGGGGCATCCTTTGCGGACCTCGTAGATGATCCAGGCCATGTCCTGCACAAAGGCCGAGCGCTGGAAAGGATAGTAGAGGGCGTAGTCTGTCATTATCTGCATGAAGTCCACGCCTTCAAAGCGGGTTTCCATAAGGGAGATGCCGTGGGCGCTGTGTTCATCTCCCCAGACGCCCGTTTGCTTGGGATAATCCCTGAGGTCAAGTTCGGCCTTTATGCCGATTCTCTTGATGGCGGTGCTCATTGAGTCCGGGACCTCATAGAAATCCTTGGAGTAAGGGTCGTCCGTACCGTCAGTGCCGGTGAAAACGCCGCAGAGGCAGCCGCCGCGGTAAATCCAGCCGTATTTGATGGACTTGCCTTCAAGGCCGGTCCAGCCGCCGTGGTCCCTGTAGTTCCAGCTGCAGGGGATATTCACCATACGTATCTTGCCGGTGGGGGTGAAGGAATCGGCCTTTACGGGACTTCCGGAGAGGGAAACCGTGTAAGAATATGTAACTCCGGGGATGAGGTTTGTGATTGAGTAGCTGGTGCCTTTAACCGTTTCTTCGTACCAGAGACCCTCCGGTTTTGAAATGGAGACGGTATATTCTGAGGATGCGTCTCCTTCCCAGCTTATGACGGTTTCCTTGGGGTCATCGGCCTTCCACTTGTAAAGGTCTGCGGTGGCCTTGACCACGGGGTCTGAGCTGAAGAAGGATTTTTCGCCGAATTTTTCGTATTCGCCGGCATTGACATAGGCATAGACAATGTCGTTTTCTACGGAACCATCCGGTGAATGGACGGCCTGGGGCGGTTCGGGTGTATCTTCCCCTGTGTCTCCGCCTTCTTCACTATTATTGCCGTCGTCGGGATTAGGTGTCTCCTCCTCCTGCTGCTCCTGGGCGGGAGCTTCTGCCGGTTTGCAGAACGGGACAAAGCAGATAATGCTTAGAATTACAAATAGGCCGAACATTCGCTTCATATTGTTATATGTCTTTAAGTATTACCAGATGTACGTTCTGCGCCCTACGGGCAGATAAAGCATGTTGTTGCGGTTTACGTCATAGAGGTCGTACCAGAGGTCGCAGTTGGCGACAACGCCGTTTACCCTCAGGCGGCCGTGTGAGTGAACGTCTTCCGTGAGGAAGGACTGAATCTTTTCCGGACTGTATTTCATGCCGTAAAGATTAGCGTAAGACTCATAGAGTTTCTTGAGCTGGTCCGTGAGATTGTTTCCGGAGAAGCCAAGCTCCTTCAGGCGGGCGATGTATGCGTCCTGCACTATGAGGAATCCCCCAAGGTCCGCAATATTTTCGGAGAGGGTCCTTTTGCCGTCCTGGTACTGCCCGGAATAATTGAAGGGGTCAAACTCCATGTTGTTGTAGCAGTCTATAAGCTTTTTCTGCTCATCCTCGAAAGCCATTTTATCGGCCACGGTCCACCAGTTTTTCTTTCTGCCCACGGCGTCATATTTTGCACCGTCAGAGTCAAAGCCGTGGGTGATTTCGTGGGCTTCCACGGAGATGCGGCTATATTCGTAGGCCTCCGAGTACTCCTCTTTAATGAAAGGAGGGAGCATTACGCAGGGAAGAATCACGATGGAGTTGTATTCACGCCTGTAATAGGAGTTTAACATTGTGAGGTCTGCCACCGTGGGTTTGCCAAGGACAGGTGACACCATCATAATGCTGTTGGAGAACACGTCCTGGCTGCCCAGGAGGTGTTTGTACAGGCGTGGAGTGCATTGTTTCAGGATATAGACGGCCTCTACAAAGGATTTGCACTGCGTAAGGTCCGGGAGGCAGTCTTCGTACCAATGGTCCGGGCTGCCCACGAACACCATCATCTTGTCAAGCTTCTCCAGGGCGTTGTTCTTTGTGGTTTCACTCATCCACGTATTGCCGGCTATCCTTGCCCGGAAGGCGGTCCTGAGCTTCTCTGTCAGATCCTTGAAGTGCTGCTTGAGCTCCGGAGAGATGTGTTTTTCAGCAAGGCGGTTTGAAATCAGATAGCTGCAGTATGCACGGCTCCAAAGGTCTACGCTTTCCGCTGTCATTTGGGCGTGGGGATTGTAGAGGTTATATATGGCCAGACCATCCTGGTTCCAGAAAGGATAGAGTTTTACAAATCCCATCAGGTTAACCGTATTCAGTGTTTCCACGGGCTCTGTTTTTATGGCCTCGAGTATTCCCACGGTAATATCATTGAAATAGACCTTATCAGCGTCCAGCTCCATTCCTTCAAGAATGTAACGGAGCGTAGACTGAAGCTCCGGGTCCTTGACGCCTAAATCATCAAAAGAATACTTGTATGTGGTGCCCGCTATGGCGAAAAGGGCAATAATCTCTCCGTCTTTCCAGTCATTGATAAGCTCCAGGCTAAGAGGGCACAGGCCGTCCATTGTGAGCTTGCCGAATGTACGCAGGGCGTCCTCCCTGGTCTCCGATGCGGGGTATTTGGCCTCAAGGCTTTGCAGGAAGGCGAGTGACTCCTCCGGGTGGTCGTATTTTTCATCCCTGAGCTGGAAGTAATGCTTCAGGGAAGGATCTTCGGCGATGATACTCAGCTCCATGGCGGACATCACGGGCCCCATGTCATAGAGGCCGCCAAC
>JAFZML010000099.1 GCA_017553255.1 Bacteroidales bacterium
CGCAAGGAGCCACCATTTTTCCCGTCCTTTGTATAGCCCCAGGCCCAGCACAAAGAGGAACACCGCAATGGCGCCCATGTACATAGGGCCGGCGGTGAAGGGTTGAGGACCCCAGTAGAGCGGCAGCGCCTTGGCGGTTTCACGAAGGTTTTTCTGGCCATATTTCTTAAGGAGGCTTATGGTCTCTGACTTATCCGGATTCACCGCCCCGGAGGATGAGCCGCCGTTGAAATTTGGGATGAGCATGTTCGGAAGCTCTTCCCAGCCATAGCTCCAGGCGGTGGCGTAATCAAGGTCAAGCCCATTTGCGTTGGCGCCTTCCTTTGATAGCTCAGACCCGCCCCTCATGGTGTTGGGGGTGTATTTTGCCAGCGGTAGAAGTTTGTTGGTGTTGGTGGCTATTCCCGCCACGCCCATTACCAGCAGGAGTGCCGATGCCACCCAGAAATGCCTCCACTCCTTTGTCCGGAACGTGTGGATGAATTCGGCCAGGGCATAGAGCACCACCATTATTGCAAGGTAATACGTTATTTGCTGGTGATTAGCCTTGATTTGCATGCTAAGCGCCAGCCCGAAAAGGGTTGCGCCAAGGATTGTTCTAAATGAGATACACTCCACTTGCTTAGCTCGGTCGGTATGACAATCTTTGTTCAATTCGGCGTCATTGTCACACCGAGCACAGCGAGCGTGTCTCAAATTATTATACGTATACACCAGCGCCGCAAGCACCCAGGGCATAAAGGCGATAGCCTGCATCTTGGTGTTGTGCCCCACCTGGATAATCTGGAAATTGTAGCTGCAGAAGGCCACGGCTATGGCGCCGCCAATGGCCACGGGCCAGCTTACCCCCAGCGCCAGAAACAGCAAAAACGCGCCCAGAAGCGTCACAAAAAGGTATGTTGCCGGACGCTTGCCTGTAAGAAGGATGTCATAGATCCACTGCGTGAGGTCTCCTTTTTTAGGGGCCGATATTGCCGTAGTTGGCATCCCGCCAAACATGGAATCAGACCAGTAAGCCGGGTCTTCCGGATGGGCCTTGTTCCACTCACTCATCTCATGGGACATGCCCACGTAACCGGAGATGTCGCTCTGGTTTACTATCTTTCCTTCAAGGACCTGAGGCACAAAGCCATAGCTCAGCGCAAGGAAAAGAAGGATGACGCCAAAGGCAATGGCTATATATCTTGCTGTTTTTTTCATTTCAAAGAATTCAATAGCTCCGCAAGCTGGTGCGCGGTGGAGCGGCGGGAGTACTGGTCAATCTCTCCGGTGGTTTCAGGGACACCGCCTTCACAGTGCTGGACCCAGGCGTTGGCAATGAAAGCGCGCATGGCGGCGGATTCTTCCCAATCGGCCGTTATGCCAGCCTTGGCGTCAAAGATTACGCGGGCCATGGCGCCGTCTTCCTGGCCTATTCCAAGGATGGGGCGACGGGAGGCCAGGTACTCGAAGAGCTTGCCGGGGAGGATGGGCCTGTACAGGGGGTCATTCCTGAGGGGCAGGATAAGGATGCTTGCCTGCCTCTGCTCCTTCACCGCGGTTGCATGGTCCGTGGGGCCAAGGGCTACAACATTATCGGCCAAACCGGCGGCTTTTATGGCTTCCATGACCTCCCTGTCCACTTTTCCTACAAGACGGATGCGAAGGTCTTCGCGGAAACCGGGCACGGACGACGCCATCTTTTCCAGGACTTTCCATAGAGTGAAGGGGTTGCCATCGGCCGCAAAAAGGCCCGTATGGGTTATGTTGAAATGGCCGTCCGGCTTGGGCGCGGGCCCGGTGAAATCTTCTTCGTCGAACCCGTTTGTAATCATTTCAACGGGCGTTTTTGTCTGGGCCTGGAACTCCTCCTGAACAAGCGGGGTGCAGGTGAGGACTTTTGTGCAGCCGTCAAGGACGCCCTGTTCCATGGCGCGTAGCTTATTCCAAGTGGACTCCGTCATTGGAAGATACCGGAGGTAATACATCCGGCTCCAGGGGTCACGGAAATCCGGAATCCAGGGAGCGCCCGTTATCTCATGGAGTTTTTGGCCGATAAGATGCACGGAATGAGGCGGCCCGGTGGTGACAATTGCGTCTACCGGATGCTCCTGGAGGTATTTGGTGAGCGTTTTCACGCTGGGCTTTACCCAGCCGATGCGGGGATCAGGGACAAAGAGGTTTGCCCTTATCCACAGGCTAAGGCGCTGCTTGAAAGTCTTTTCTCCGCTGGAGATCTCCGTTACCTCCGTGCTCTTTGCACCGGTGAGCTTGCGATATGCCTTGTAGGGCTCCCAGATGGGGCCGCGGAGTACCTCAACACTGGCCGGAACCTCTGCACCAAGGGATGGGTCCAGCGCAGGGTAATCGGCATTCTCTGGGGCGAATACCACTGGCTCCCAGCCTTCTGCGGGCAGGTACTTCACAAACTTTACCCACCGCTGCACGCCTGAACCGCCCGACGGCGGCCAATAATACGATATTACAAGGACTCTGCGCATCTAGATTCCAAGTTCCTCCTTCATGGCCCTGAGAAGATCAAACGCCTGAAGCGGAGTAAGGTTATTGAGGTCTACTGAATTGAGCCTGTCACGGAGGGACTCCAAAAGGGGATCATCCAGCTGGAACATTGAAAGCTGTATTGAGCCGTCCTTCTGCACCCTGCCTTCCTTAATATTATGAGGCGTAACGGGCGTTAGGGCGCCAATCTTTTCCAGAGCCTGGCTGTTTTCCAAAGCCTTCAGGGTGCGTTCTGCGCTTTCAAGGACCTGAGCCGGCATACCGGCCATACGGGCAACGTGGATACCGAAGCTGTGGGCGGTGCCGCCTTCCTTGAGCTTACGGAGGAAGATAACCTCCTTGCCAACCTCTTTCACCGCAACGTGGAAGTTCTTCACACGCGGGAATATGCCTTCAAGGTCATTGAGCTCATGATAATGGGTGGCGAAGAGAGTTTTTGCACCCTTTCCGTATTCATGGATGAACTCCACTATTCCGCGGGCAATGGACATGCCGTCATAGGTGGATGTGCCGCGGCCTATTTCATCCAGCAGCACCAGCGAACGGGCGCTGAGGTTGTTCAGGATCATGGCCGTTTCCAGCATCTCTACCATAAAGGTGGATTCTCCGCGAGAGATATTGTCTGAGGCCCCTACACGGGTGAAAATCTTGTCGAAGTAGCCGATGTGTGCTTCCTGCGCGGGCACAAAAGAGCCGCACTGGGCCATCAGGACAATGAGCGCGGTCTGGCGCAGCAGTGCGCTTTTACCAGCCATGTTGGGACCGGTGAGGATAATTATCTGCTGTTTTTCGGCATCAAGATAAACGTCGTTGGGGACGTATTCCTCCCCGGCGGGCATGAGAGTTTCAATTACCGGGTGGCGGCCCTGGCGTATGTCAAGGACCTTGGAGTCATTGATTTCCGGGCGGCAGTAATGCATCTGGACCGCCTGTTCTGCGAAGCCGGCCAGGACGTCCAGTTTTGCCAGGATGCGGCTGTTGGTTTGGATGTCCGGGATGAAGGATTGGATTTTGACAATTAACTGGGTAAAGATGCACTGCTCTATGGCCAGAATCTTATCTTCTGCGGTAAGGATCTTTTCCTCGTATTCTTTGAGCTCCTCTGTGATATAGCGCTCTGCGTTTACCAGCGTCTGCTTACGTATCCACTCCGGCGGAACCTGGTCCTTATAGGCGTTACGTACCTCTATATAATAGCCGAAAACGTTGTTGTAGGCTATTTTGAGGGAGCTTATGCCGGTTCTTTCGGCCTCACGCTGCTGCATCTGGAGGAGGTAATCCTTGCCGCCGGCGCTGAGGCTGCGAAGCTCATCAAGTTCAGGGTCTACGCCCTGGCCGATTACCGGGCCCTTACCAATTTGGATTGCCGGTTCCGGGCTCATCACCCGCTGGATTTCCTTCACAAGGGCGCCACAGTTGCGCATTCCCTTGAGGAGCTTTGAGAGCGCCTCCGGGCCGCCTTCCAGGCGTTCCCTTATGGGGGCCGATAGAGCCAGAGCCCTTCCAAGCTGCATCACTTCACGTGGGTAAGCCTTGCCGGAAGCAATTCTACCAAGGATGCGCTCTATGTCTCCAAGCTTTCCAAGATCCTCCTGCGTAGCTTCCAGTAGCTCCGGAGCACCCGTAAAGTGTTCCACAATGTCATAGCGGGCATTTAGCTCCTTGATATCCATTATGGGCATTGCAAGCCAGGAGCGGAGAAGGCGGGCACCCATAGGCGTGGAACATTTGTCGAGAGGTTCCACGAGGGGCACGCCGGCCGTTCCGGAGGTGCTTTGGAATACTTCCAGGTTCCTGAGCGTGAATTTATCCATCCACACAAAGCGGGACTCATCAATCCTACCAATAGAACATATATTCTTTAACCCGGTATGCTGGGTTTGCTCAAGATACACAAGGAGGGCACCGGCGCTGCATACGCCAAGAGGGTAAGGATCTATAGCGTAACCCTTAAGGCTATCTACTCCAAGCTGCCTCTTGAGGCGTTCCACGGCGGCGTCATAAACAAACGCCCATTCATCTATGGAAGTGGTGTAATAATCCCCGAAGCGTTCCTTGAGGCCTTTTTCATAACCCCTCTGGACCACCAGCTCACGGGGCTTCATTGAGCCAAGGAGCGTTCCAATATAATCAAGCGTCCCCTGCGCCACCTGGAACTGACCGGTGGAAACATCCAGGAAAGCCGCACCGCAAAGGTGCTTTTCTATGGTAAGGCCGCACAGGAAGTTGTTCTCCTTTACGTCCAGCATGTTTTCCCCAAAGGAAATACCGGGCGTAACTATTTCAGTGATGCCGCGCTTTACAAGTTTTTTGGCAAATTTGGGATCCTCCAGCTGGTCACAGACTGCAACTTTATAGCCCGCGCGCACCAGTTTGGTAAGATAGTTCTCCAGCGCATGGTGCGGGAAACCGGCCATTGCCACAGGACCCTTTTCTCCGTTGGATTTTTTAGTTTGCACAAGCCCCAGCACCTTCACGGCAGTGATGGCGTCGTCTGAGTAGCATTCAAAGAAGTCTCCAACACGGTACAGGAGTATTGCCTCCGGGTGTTGTGACTTAACCTCGAAGTAATGCTTCAGCATTGGGGTATCTTCTGCAACTTTTGCCATAGGAGAAGATTAATCAAACACCCATATAATGGCTTCTTCCAGAACCTCTCCGGGGCGGAGAACGGTGCTGGGGAAGGCGGGCTGATTGGGGGAATCCGGGCAGTGCTGACATTCAATTGCCACGGCGTCATAGTCCTGATAATTCTGCCCAAGGCGGCCCTTAGGGCAACCGCTGAGCCAGTTTCCGGTATAAATCTGAACGGCTGGCTGGGTGGTAAGAACCTCCAGGTGACGGCCGCTGCGGGCGCCCCAAAGCTCTGCGGCAGTGCTTAGCTGGCCGGGCATATATCCGTCTATAAGGTAGCAGTTGTCATAGCCTTTGCCATATTTCAGGGCAGGGAAATCTGCCTTAATATCCTGGCCGATTATCTTTGCCTCGACAAAGTCCATGGGGGTTCCTGCAACATCTTCAGGCTCTCCAAGAGGGATGAGGGTTTCATCTGTGGGAAGCCACTGGGAAGCGTTGAGTTCCAGCTTGTGGTCAAGGACAGAGCCTTCTCCGTCCAGATTCAGGTACAGGTGGTTTGTGAGGTTCACTACCGTGGGTTTGTCTGTCTCTGCGGTAATGACAAGTTTCAGGGAATTGTCTTCTCCCCAGGTGTAGTGGGCCACAACCTTGAGGTTGCCGGGATAACCGGCCTCTCCGTCCTCAGAGAAATACATGAACTCAACGGCGTTATCTACAACCCTGCTTTCCCAAACCTGATTCTGAAAACCGTTGGGGCCGCCATGAAGGTGGTTGGGACCGTTGTTTACGGGAAGCGTATATTCTACGCCGTCAAGAGTGAACTTACCCTTTGCAATGCGGTTGGCGTATCGGCCGGGGATTTTACCGGCGCAGGGGCCATCGGCCATATAATCCATGGCATTCCCGTAACCAAGCGCAACTTCTCCAAGCTTTCCTTCCTTGTCCGGGACCATGATTGAAGTGACGGCGGCGCCAAGGTTTGAAAGCTGCACGTATGCGCCAGATTGATTTTTAAGGGTGTAACGGAAAATCTCCTTTCCATCCGGGGTTTTGCCCCAAAGCTCTTTGGTGATATTCATCTTCTTGTGGTAAACTGCAAACTCAAACTTGAAGCCGGTCTCAGGATCCGTGTGGGTTTCTGAAGTACTTTCCCTCTCCCAGACGTCCGGGCTTATTACAGGGAAAAATACATCTGCGTCCTTTACCTCCGTATGAACGTGGGTAATGTAAAGAAGGTCCATCTCCGGCATTGCCATCTTGTAAACTGACGCGCCGCCAATGATGAAGCACTTATCCTTTCCGGCGGCCTCCGCTTCACGGTAAGCCTCCTCAAAGGAATAGACGCACGTCACCTCCGGGATAGGATCCCCGCCCAGATTGAGTACAATGTTTTTACGGCCGGGAAGAGGACGGCCGATAGAAAAGTATGTACTGCGGCCCATGATCACCGGATAACCGCGGGTGGTATTTTTGAAGTATTGGAGGTCCTCAGAAATGTGCCAGGGAAGCTGGTTTTTGACTCCAATGCCATAGTTATCCGCTATGGCCACTATAAGACATTTTTTCATACTAAACGGCTACTGGTGCTTTGATGGCGGGCCAGGGGTCATAGCCCTCCAGGGCGAAATCCTCATATTTGAAATCAAAGATGGATTTCACTTCAGGGTTAAGTTTCATTGTGGGAAGCTTCCGGGGTTCACGGGAGAGCTGGAGAGCAACCTGATCAAAGTGATTACGGTAAATATGGGTGTCTCCGGTTGTGTGAATAAACTCTCCCGGTTCAAGGCCGCAAACCTGCGCAATCATCATTGTGAGTAGAGCGTAAGATGCAATATTGAAAGGCACACCAAGGAATACATCCGCGCTTCTCTGGTACAGCTGACAGGACAATTTTCCGTCGGCCACATAAAACTGGAACAGGCAGTGGCACGGGGGAAGCGCCATCTGGTCCACTTCTGCGGGGTTCCAGGCGGTTACCAGCATTCTTCTGGAGTCCGGATTACGTTGTATCAGGTTGATTACCCCTGATAATTGGTCAATTGCCCTACCGTTGGGACAAGACCAACTGCGCCATTGGTGGCCATATACAGGTCCCAAATTCCCGTGTTCGTCGGCCCACTCATCCCATATGGTTACGCCGTTCTCCCGTAAATAGTTTATGTTAGTGTCACCGGATATGAACCAGAGCAGCTCATGGATGATACTTTTGAGGTGAA
>JAFZML010000100.1 GCA_017553255.1 Bacteroidales bacterium
GCAACCGTTTTGCCGGAGATAAGTGCAGTTTAGGGCGATAATCGTACTCATCGGCACGGTTCGGCTGCAATTAAGTACACTTTTTGGCGTTTTTTGTACTTATCACCGCTGTTTGGCGCACGATGAGCACGGAAACTGGCTTTTTTTGTGCCCGGTGGCGGCGGGAGGAGGAGGAAACGGAATCGGGTTTTTGCAAAAGTGCCCCAAAATGTGTATTTTTGAAGGCTAAAATCAGTTGGATGAAAAGACTTATAGCCATAATAGCCGGGGTGCTGTCCTTCTTTGGGCTGGCAGCGCAGGACTTGGACGCAGAATACGCAGTGGATCTTCTGAAGCCGGGAGTTCAGGCTCCGGATTTTACGCTTGGGGATATTAATGGTAAACCGGTGACACTGAGCAGCTTCCGTGGCAGGAATGTAGTGCTGGTGTTCTGGGCTTCCTGGTGTCCGGACTGCAGGGCGGAAGTGCCTCAGCTGAAGGCGCTTCAGGCACAGGCAAATCCTGAAGAGGTGGCCTTTGTGTCAGTTTCATTTGACCGCACGCTGGAGGCTCTCCGCACCTATATTGATGAAAACTATCTTCCTGGCGTTCAGCTATTTGACCCGGCAGGCAAAAAGGAATCTAAGGTGGCGGAGTCCTACGGCGTGAAGTGGATTCCCTCACTGTATCTTCTGGACAAAAACGGAAAGGTGGTGCTGGGAACGGTAATGATAGATAAGATTGAAAAGGCTCTTGGAGCTTCCGTAACCCTGAGAGAACCCGGGCAGGGACTCTGCTCAGAAGACAGTTGCCCTCTATGAAGAATATCCGCAACTTCTGCATAATTGCACACATAGACCACGGTAAGTCCACGCTGGCAGACCGCCTTCTGGAACTTACCCAAACCCTGAGCGCCCGTGAGATGGAAAACCAGGTGCTGGACGACATGGACCTGGAGCGTGAAAAAGGCATCACCATCAAGAGTCACGCTATCCAGATGGATTACGTGAGGGATGGGGAAACCTACAGGCTCAACCTCATTGACACTCCCGGTCACGTGGACTTTTCCTACGAAGTGTCCCGTTCAATTGCTTCCTGCGAGGGCGCCCTCCTTGTCGTAGACGCCTCCCAGGGTATCCAGGCCCAGACCATATCCAATCTGTATCAGGCAATTGACCATTCGCTGGAGATTATCCCGGTGCTAAATAAGATTGACATGGACAGCGCCCAGCCGGAGGTTGTGACAGACCAGATTTGTGACCTTCTGGGCTGTGACCCGGAGGATGTTCTGAGGGTATCGGCCCGTACGGGAGAAGGCGTTCAGGCGGTACTGGATGCCATTGTGGACAAGATTCCCGCCCCCAAAGGAGACCCTGCAGCGCCCCTCCAGGCCCTTATCTTTGACTCCGTCTTCAACCAGTTCCGCGGCATCATAGCATATTTCAAGGTTGTGAACGGCAGCCTTAAAACCGGAGACAAGGTTAAATTCTTCTCTACCGGCAATGAATATGAGGCCGAGGAAGTTGGCAACCTCAAGCTCAAGCTCAACCCTACCGGAGAGGTGAAGGCCGGAGACGTGGGATATATTATCACCGGCATCAAGGCCGCCGTGGAGGTGAAGGTGGGAGATACCATCACCCACGTAGAGAACCCCTGCAAGGAGGCCATAGCTGGCTTTGAGGAGGTTAAGCCCATGGTTTTCGCGGGCCTCTACCCCGTAGACGCCTCCAAGTTTGAGGAGCTCCGCGCCACGCTGGAAAAGTTCCAGCTCAACGACGCCTCCTTCACCTATGAGCCTGAAAGCTCCCTTGCCCTTGGCTTTGGTTTCCGCTGCGGTTTCCTGGGCCTTCTGCACCTTGAAATTGTTCAGGAGCGTCTGTTCAGGGAGTTCAACATGGACGTAATCACCACTGTCCCCAACGTGTCATACAAGGTGTACACAACAAAGGGAGACGTGGTGGACGTACATAACCCCAGCGGCCTTCCTTCGGCCACCATCATAGACCACATTGAGGAGCCGTATATCCGCGCCCAGATTATCACCAAGGCGGATTTTTACGGCCCCATCATGAAGCTTTGCATGGACAAGAGAGGGACGTTAATCGGCCAGCACTATATCACCACGGACCGCGTGGAGCTGAACTATGACCTGCCGCTAAGCGAGGTTGTGTTTGACTTCTATGACAAGCTCAAGTCCATCTCCAAGGGCTACGCCTCCTTTGACTATCACGTCACGGATTTCCGCCCGGCAAGGCTGGTGAAGCTGGATATCCTCCTGAACGGGGACCCCGCCGACGCCCTCAGCACCCTCATCCACGAGGACCACGCCTATGATTTTGGCCGAAAAATCTGCCTCAAGCTCAAGGACCTCATCCCGCGCCAGCAGTTTGACATTGCCGTGCAGGCGGCCATTGGCGCAAAAATCATAGCCCGTGAAACCGTGCGTCAGGTGCGTAAGGACGTGACGGCAAAGTGCTACGGCGGTGATGTGACGCGTAAACGCAAACTCCTTGAAAAGCAGAAGGAGGGTAAGAAGCGCATGCGTCAGATAGGTACCGTCCAGGTGCCCCAGAGCGCGTTTATGGCCGTCCTGAAGCTGGATTAAACGCTGCCGTTATAGCAAGTATTTCTTCCCCGTACTTACTGAATTTTCCCGGGCCGAAACCGGGCACGGCCATGAGCTCCTCCTTTGTCCCCGGGGCGGCATCGGCAATCCTTAGAAGCACGCTCTGATGAAGGATTACATAGGCCGAATACCCTGTTTCCGCGGCCTTTGTCCTTCTCCACTGCGATATGGCAGCTT
Organism: Bacteroidales bacterium; assembly: GCA_017553255.1. Lineage (GTDB taxonomy): Bacteria > Bacteroidota > Bacteroidia > Bacteroidales > UBA932 > Cryptobacteroides. The sequence continues at coordinate 2,783 of JAFZML010000100.1, forward strand.
CCAGCTCAGGATGCAGGTGCTTGCAGTCATACCGTGACTCCCTGCGTGCGGCCTCAAGAAGCTGGATTACGTAAAGGCATTCAGGCCTGGCCTCTTTGAGGGCGCTCACAAGGCTGCGGAAAAGGAAACCGCCCCTGTCAATAACAGCCCTTTTTCCGGTACTTGCCTCAGGGGATTCATAGTCTGTCATCACTTGGACACTCCCGTCCTCCATGATAATTGCACATAGTAGTTCTTCCATATTTTTAAACTTTTCGCAAAGATAAAAACAGGAAGCGTGGCGAGTGGAGCTTAAATTATTGATACACAATAAATTGCAGAATCTTCTGGTAGAAGTTTTTCTACCAGAAGATTCTGTAAGCGATTGATAGCCAATTAGTTGGGCTCCACCACAATCTATTATTGTTCCAGCCACTTCATGAAGCCGTCAACGCGGGCGCGGGAGACGGTGAAGTCTGAGAGGACGGCTATACCGGCCTTGGGGCTTATGCGCAGCCGGCCACCCATGAGTTTTGAAACGCTGTCTATGGATTTTTCCGCCATGATGCAGCTGCGGGAGATGCGGAAGAAGGCGTCAGGGTCCAGGGTTTCCACAAGGGCGTCAAGGCTGTCGTCCAGAACATAGGATGTGCCGCTCACGGTAACCATATAGGTGTTTTTGTCCTCTGAGTAGAAGTACGCTATGTCAGAAACACGTACCGGGACAATGCGGTCATTGAGGCGTATGAGGAACTTCTCCTTGCGGGCCTGGTCCAGGAGATTCAGGACGGCATCGGCCGAAGGAGCCTTGGCCTCTCCGGAAGCAATACGTGCCATTGCCCTCTGGAGGTCCTTGATTTCAATGGGTTTGAGGAGATAGTCTACGGCGTTAACCTCAAAGGCCTGGACGGCGTACTGGTCATAGGCGGTTGTGACAATGACGGGGGAATTGATTTCCACCTTGTTGAAGATGTCAAAACTGATTCCGTCCGTAAGCTCCACATCCATAAAGATTACGTCAGGATCCGGATTTGCCAAAAGCCATTCCACGGCATCTTTCACGGATCCAACGGCACCTGCTACCTCTGCCTGAGGGAAGTGCTGTGCCAGGAGGTTTTTCATATGGTCGCGGGCGCGAGCCTCGTCTTCAATTATCAGCGCTCTCATGTTGCAAAGTTACTAATTAAATGGGATTGGGCAAAATGGGTAGGGTTACCTTGAAGTGGGTGGCGGTTTTTTCAACCTGGATTTCAGCACCCGCAAGGTCCCTGTACTGGTTCCGGATATATTGAAGGCCGATACCCGTTGAAGGACGCGTGAAGGCCTTGGGTTTGAGGTTGTTTTTCATGCTTATGCTGTGGCCGTCCGTTTCCACTTCAATGACAAGGGGCTCTTCGGTGGAGAAGGCGTTGTGCTTGAGGGCGTTTTCCAGAAGCAGCTGCAGGGTGCAGGGGACAATGTATCCTTGGGGCGGATTCTCCCTGATGCTATGAGTTATGAAAACCAGGCCCTCAGGGAAGCGAATTTCCATAAGCTCCCTGTAATTGTGCGCAAACTCAATCTCATCTTTCACCGGAACCAGCCTTTCTCCTTCCTGCTTCACAAGATAGCGGTAAATGGCCGCCATTTTATGGATATACGCGCTGGCTTCCTCACGGGTGCCGTCTGAGACAATTGAATCCAGGACGTTGAGGCTGTTGAAGAGGAAGTGAGGGTTTACCTGGTGCTTCAGGGTCATGTAGCGGAACTCCGCCTGATGACGGCGGGTTCTCTGGCTGGTGGCCTCACGCTGCATCCTGATTGCCACGGTGACCATATATGTAAACGCA
>JAFZML010000101.1 GCA_017553255.1 Bacteroidales bacterium
GGCGGCATCAAGGAAAAGATCCTTGCCGCCAAGCGTGCCGGTGTCAAAACCATAGTAATTTCGGAAGAAAACCGAAAAGATGTGGAAGATATCAAGGATATTTACGTAAAAGGTCTTATCTTTGTCTATGTGAAAACGATAAAGGATGTGATTGACTTTATCTTTTAGATTCTTCGCTACGCTCAGAATGACAGAGTGTTTTTGTCATCCTGAGGAGCGAAGCGACGAAGGATCTTAATATGGACGTTAAGATAGAGCAAAGCTGGAAAAACGCACTTGCGGGCGAATTCGGGAAACCGTACTTCGCATCGCTTGTGCGCTTTCTTCATGGAGAGAAGGCCGCGGGAAAGGTAATCTACCCTCCGGGAGGGGAGATTTTCCGCGCCTTTGAGCTTACGCCCGTAGACAAAGTGAAGGTTGTTATCCTGGGCCAAGACCCTTACCACGGCCCCGGACAGGCAATGGGCCTTTCCTTCAGCGTGAAGGACGGAATTCCCGCTCCGCCGTCACTCAAGAACATATTCAAGGAGATTGAGGACGATCTTGGCATCCGCATGAGCGGCCGTCCAAACCTTGAGAACTGGGCCAGGCAGGGAGTACTGCTGCTGAACAGCGTACTCACCGTGCAGGCCGGCATGCCAACTTCCCACAGCCGCATTGGCTGGCAGGAGTTCACGGATGCCGTGATTAAGTACATATCGGACAACTGCAGCGGAGTGGTTTTCCTGCTGTGGGGACGTTTTGCGGCGGAAAAAGCCGCCCTGATTGACACCAGCCGCCATTATGTGCTCACGGCGCCGCACCCCTCCCCTCTTGCACGCGGAGCCTTCTTTGGCTGCAAGCATTTTTCCAAGACCAACCAGATACTTGCCTCACAGGGCAAGGAACCAATAGACTGGCAATTATGAACAGGACAGCATTGTTTCCCGGCTCATTCGATCCCTTTACGGCCGGGCATCTGAACATACTTAAAAGGGCACTCACAATGTTCGACAACGTTGTGGTGGCCGTTGGTATAAACCAGGACAAGAGGGGCTTCTTCGACATGGAAAAGCGCCTGGATATCATACGCCAGGCAACTCAGGGCCTTGAAGGAGTGTCCGTGATCCAGTACGACAACCTCACCGCCGACACTTGCCGTTCCCTTGGCATCCGGCACATCGTGAGGGGTGTCAGGAACATGATAGACTTTGAGACGGAACGCTCGATTGCCGATGCAAACCGGCGCATCGCCCCGGAAATTGAAACGATAATAATCCCTACCGCCCAGGAATATGCGCACATCAGTTCATCGGCGGTAAGGGACATCCTAAAGCACGGCGGGGACTATTCCGCCTTTATACCGGAAGGAGTTACACTATGAAAAAGTTGATGCTGGCGGCTCTGGCCGCGCTTGCCGCACTTAGTCTGCAGGCCCAGGAATACCCGGAACTTGGCGCCAAACTGGAAGAGTATTTCACCGCCCTGGCCGGGGAAAAACCCGCCGTACAGAATGCGGAATGCGACTTTCTGATTGAATCGTCCCAGGACTCGCTGGTAAGGCAGTACGTCACCCTGAAGATATACGACCACTACCTCAACTCCAAAATCATGGGCGATGAAGCAGTGGCCGTCCATATCGTGGACAAATGGCTCTCTTCCGGCAGGGTGAAGATGCACTCGGAGGAGGACCTCCGCAACGCCAAGCTCTATGCGGAGTTCACAAGAAGCTCACTCATCGGCAAGAATGCCCCGCGCGTAAGCCTGAAAGACCCCAAGGGCAATAAGGTGCGCATCCCCGTTTCCGGCTACTACAACGTCATTTATTTCTACGACACTTCCTGCCCCACATGCAAGCTGGAGACCCTCCGGCTCAAGGAATTCCTCAACGAATCGGACTATAAACTAAAGGTATGGGCTGTTTACGTGGGGGCCGATGCAGAGCAGTGGCGCAGCTACCGCGAAGATTTCCCCGGCGTCACCCA
>JAFZML010000102.1 GCA_017553255.1 Bacteroidales bacterium
GAGAAGCCCTATGACGCCATCCTTATCCTGAGGGGCGGCGGCAGTGAAACGGATCTCCAGTGCTTTGACGACTTTGACCTTGCGGTTGCCATTGCAAGCTGCCCGGTGCCGGTTGTGACGGCTATCGGCCATGATAAAGACGTACATATTGCAGACATGGTGGCCCACGCAAGCGTCAAAACCCCCACGGCCCTGGCAGATCTTTTCCTGGATGCCCTGAGGGCTCAGGACCAGATTCTGGATGGCCTCCAGGAGCGTATTGGCGTCGGCATGAACCGCTGGTACCTGTCTCAGGCCAGGATGCTGGAAGCTGCCTCTGGCCGAATAAGGGTTGGCCTGGCTCATACTTTTGGGGCGGCCGTCCAGCGGCGTGATTCCGTAACTTCAAGGATAAGGCTTGGGCTTAACAGGAAGCTCTCAGATGTACAGGGCGCCGTTCAAAGAATGACGGGCCGAATTTCCAAAGGCCTCAGTGCCAAGTACATGGACGTGGCAAGGACGGTGGACTTAGCGGCCCATCGCATCAAGTTTGCCGCCACGGCAAAGCACAGCGCCGCATTCTCAGAACTGGCCCTGAAGGAGGCACTCATAAACGGCTCAGACCCCCGGAAAATCCTTGGCCTGGGATACGTCCTTGTAACCGGCAAAGACAACAAGATACTAAAAACCGTGGACCGTGTAGCAGTAGGGGACCGCATAGGCGTACGTTTCAATGACGGTTCCCTCATGGCCAAGGTAGATGAAATATTTAGTGACAAATTGGATAACGTTAAAACTAATATTGCGTAGTGGAAGGTCTGTTCTATTGAAAATCCATGGCCACCCTCGGCCATGTAAGAGGGAGGGGCCCGCTGCGAAGCAGTGGGAGGGGTCGCGAAGCGACGATTTTCAATAGAATAGACCTGCAACGAAGCACATTTGAATGCGTAAGGCGCGCAAAAACAGGAGATATGGAAAAGAAATTTGATTACGCAAAGGCAATCGCGGAACTGGAAGAGATTGCAAGGAAGGTGGAGAATCCGGAAACAAAGCTGGACGACATTGACGCCCTGGTGAGCCGCAGCAAGGAACTACTCAAAGGCTGCAGGGAGTACCTCAGGGCGGTGAAAGAAAGGATTGATTCGCTGGATAAGGAATAGATTCTTCGCTTCGCTCAGAATGACAAAATAACCACAGAAGACAATATAACCACATAATATGAAAAAAATCTATCAGACAGACCCATGGCTGCAGCCGTTCAAGGATGCAATTGACCGCAGGCATGAAAACATTCTCAATACCCTGAAGCACATAGCGGGGGACGGGAAACTTAAGGATGCCGTGAACAACCACGTGTATTACGGCCTGCATCGGTGCAAGGACGGCAGCTGGGTGTTCCGTGAGTACGCACCCAACGCCAACAAGATTTTCCTCATTGGAGACTTCAACAACTGGAAGCGCACGGACGCCTACGCCCTGAAGCCCCTGGGCCAGGGAAACTGGGAACTGCAGCTTCCGGAGATGTTCCTCCGTCACGGGCAACTTTACAAGCTGTACATAGAGTGGCCCGGAGGCGGCGGTGAACGCCTGCCTTCATACGCTACGCGCGTAGTACAGGATGAAGCCACAAAGGTATTCAGCGCCCAGGTCTGGGCCCCGGAACCCTTCAAGTGGAAACATAACCACGCCGGGAAGCGGCCCCATCCGCTCATCTATGAGTGCCACATTGGCATGGCCACGGAAAAAGAAAAAGTGGGCACCTTTGAGGAATTCCGCAAGGACGTCCTTCCGCGCGTAAAGAAACTTGGCTATGACACCATCCAGATCATGGCCCTGCAGGAGCATCCGTATTACGGCTCCTTCGGCTATCAGGTGTCCAATTTCTTTGCCATCAGTTCCCGCTTTGGAACCCCGGAGGAATTCAAGGCCCTGGTAGACGATGCCCACGGAAAGGGAATTGCCGTTATCATGGACATTGTCCACAGCCACAGCGTTGAAAACACCCTTGAGGGCCTTTCAGAGTTTGATGGCAGGGAAGACCTTTACTTCCATAGCGGCCCTGCAGGAAGGCATCCCGCATGGGGCTCCCGCTGCTTTGACTACGGCAAGGACTGCACCCGCTACTTCCTCCTTTCCAACGTAAAATACTGGATGGAAGAGTACCACATAGACGGTTTCCGCTTTGACGGCGTAACCTCCATGCTGTACTGGGACCACGGCCTGGGCAAGGACTTCGGCAACTACAGCCTCTACTTCGACGGCGGCGTAGATGAAGACGCCGTGATTTACCTCTCCCTTGCCACCCGCCTTGTCAAGGAAATGAATCCCAACGGCTTCACTATTGCGGAGGATATGTCCGGAATGGCCGGCCTTGCTGCACCGTTTGCCGCATACGGCGTTGGCTTTGACTTCCGCATGTCAATGGGCGTGGCAGACCACTGGATCAAGTGGATCAAGGAGCGCAGTGACTGGGACTGGTCCATGGGAGAAATCTGGTGGGAGCTCACCAACAAGAGGGCCGATGAAAAGACAATCTCCTATGCCGAATGCCATGACCAGGCGCTGGTGGGAGACAAAACCATCATCTTCCGCCTCATGGACAAGGAGATGTATTTTGCAATGAACAAGGCATCCCAGAATGACCTTGTGGAAAGGGGAATAGCCCTCCACAAGATGATTCGCCTTGTCACCGCCGCAACCGCCGGAGACGGCTATCTCAACTTCATGGGTAACGAATTCGGCCATCCGGAATGGATAGACTTCCCCCGCGAAGGAAACGGCTGGTCATTCAAATACGCCCGCAGGCAGTGGTCTCTGGTAGACAATGACCTTCTGCGCTACGCCCCCCTGAACGCATTTGACACTGATATGGTCCACCTTGTGAAGGAGGAGGGAATCCTTGACGCCCGTCCGGAACTTCTTGTGGCCGATGAAGAGAAGAAAATCTTGATTTTCCTACGGAAAAACTGTATCTTTGCACTGAATTTCTCGCCCACCGGCTCGTTCGCGGATTATGGCTTCAGCGCTCCGGCGGGAGAATATGTGAACGTACTTGACTCAGATGAGCAGATCTACAACGGATTTGCCCGTCTCAAAAAGGGTGAAGTGCACGTTGCCATACCGGAGAAATGCCCCAACGGCAACCAGGCATACAACCACACCCTTAAGGTGTACCTGCCGGCCCGCACAGCAATGGTTTTGAAGCAAATATAACGTTATATTTTTATATGGCTTTTCTGAAATTCAACAAGTCGGAACTCGTCAACCTTGAGTATTCCCTCAAGAGGGAAATCATCTTGGCGAACAAAACCGGCGCCTATTGCAACACGTCCATCGTGACCTGCAACACAAGGCGTTACCACGGCCTCCTTGCCGTACCGGTGGAAAAGTTCGGCGGCTTCAGGCATCTCCTCCTCAGTTCCCTGGATGAAAGCCTTACCCTCAGGGGCAAGCGCTTCAACCTTGGCATCCACTGCTACGGAGACATCTATGAGCCGCGCGGACACAAGTACATTGTGGATTTCGACGCAGATCCTGTCCCCACTGTGACGTACAAGATCGGTGAAATCGTTTTCCGCAAGCAGATTGTTCTTTGCCCGGACGCAAATCAGCTTATGATCCACTATGAGCTGGTGAACGCCCCTGCAAAAGTGAAACTGGAACTCAGGCCGTTCCTGGCATTCCGCAACGTTCACAGCCTCACAGGTGAGAATGATGCCGCCCGCACGGATTTCAAACCTGTCCAGAACGGTGCTTCTTTCTGCCTCTATGAGGATTTCCCGGAGCTTAACCTCCAGTTAAGCAGCGCCCAGTCCGCGTACAAACACAATCCCGTCTGGTATAAGGGCATCACTTATTCAGATGAGATGCGCCGCGGGTTTGACTGCAGGGAAGATCTCCTTGCTCCCGGTATCTTTGAGACAGACCTCAAGTCCGGAGACTCAATTGTGTTCTCTGCCAGCGCAGGTGACAACGTCAACGCATCCGGCCTCAAGCGCCGCTTCGCTTCCGTGGTAGAGAAAATCGGCCCCATCACATCCTATCATGACCAACTTGTGAGGGCCGCAGATCACCTTGTCCGTGAGAATAACGGCCGCAAACAGATTGTTGCGGGTTACAGCTGGCTGTACACTGGCCTTCTCAGGGAAACCCTGGGCTCAGTTGCCGGCCTTTCCCTCTACGCCCACAATGATCCCAAGGAGTTTGAGGAAATCCTGGACAATCTCATTGAGGACAATCAGGAACGCCTTACTCGCCGTACCACCCAGGTGGAAGCACCGCTGTATCTGGCAATCACCCTGCAGCAGTACATTGCTTTCGGCGCTTCCAAGAAGGCTGTCTGGGAAAAGTACGGCCCTGTCATGAAGGCCATAATTGAAAGTTATCTTCCCGGCGTACGCCAGGAGGTTGCAATGCAGCCAAACGGCCTCCTGTGGGCCCAGAAGGACGGCGTTGCCCTTAGCTGGATGAACGCCTACATCAACGGCCGCGCAGTTACAGAGCGCGCCGGATACCAGGTAGAAACCAACGCCATGTGGTACAATGCAATTGCATTTGCCCTTGAAAATGAGCGCAAGAGCGGCAGTTTCTACAAGAAGTGGGCTCCCATCAAGGAACTCGTTGAAAAGAATTTCCAGCCCATGTTCTGGAACGCGGATCTTGGCTTCCTGGCAGACTACGTGGATAACGGCGGCCAGCACCTGGAGGTTCGTCCCAACCAGCTCTGGGCCGTTTCCCTGGACCACATCTGCGTTTCAGATGAAGTTGTCTCAGAGGTAATGAGGCTTGTTAATGCAGAGCTTGTCACCCGCAGGGGCATCCGCACCCTCAGCCCTCGTGACATACGCTACAAGGGCGTATATGAAGGAAACCAGGTCCAGAGGGATGAAGCCTACATGAACGGCTGCTCCTGGCCTTTCCTTCTTGCACAGTACTGCTACACCAGCTTCAACATGATGGGCAAGAACTTTATCAAGAGAGCGGAATGGCTTACGGAGGGCTTCTATGAGGATCTCTTCAAGCACGGTGTGGGCTGCTTCAGTGAGCTCTATGACGGAGACCCGCCTCATGAGCCCCACGGCGCCATTTCATCGGCCATGACCACCGCCGCCCTTCTCAACATCAACTGGCTCATTGAAAAATACAGGGAGGAGTAAACTATGAGAGTACTAATGTTTGGATGGGAGTTTCCTCCCCATATCGCCGGCGGTCTTGGAACTGCCTGCGAAGGCATTGTAAAGGGTCTCGCCTATAACGGCGTGGAAACCCTCTTTGTAATGCCGTCGGCTTCCGGAGACGAAGATGAGAGCGCTACAACCATCATCAACGCCTCTGACGTAGCCGTAGATACCGTTACTGAAACCGTGGATGAATTCCTGGACAAGGTAAAGTTCATCCATATTGGTTCCAACATGGTTCCTTACGCAGACCCTGAAGAATTCGGCCGTCTTGTGGAAGAAGAAAAACGCCGTCAGGTGAAAGACTTCTCCATAAGCTATGGCCAGAAGTTCAAATTCTCCGGCAAGTACGGCGCAAACCTCATGGAAGAGGTTGCACGTTATGCCATGGTTGGCGGAACAATTGCCATGCAGCGCAAGGATGAATTTGACGTCATCCACGCCCATGACTGGCTGTGCTATTACGCCGGTATCGCCGCCAAGGAACTTACCGGAAAGCCCCTTGTGATTCACGTACACGCCACGTCCTTTGACCGCGGCAGCGTGGATAACATAGACACCAGGGTGTTTGCAATTGAGCAAAGGGGCATGCAGGTAGCGGATAAAGTTGTTACTGTGAGTGACCTCACCCGTAACATCGTTATCACCCGCTACGGCATTGATCCCGCAAAGGTTGTCACGGTCCATAACGCCGTAGACTTCAGCGGCAGGGAAAACCTGGAGGTGGAGCGCGGAGTAAAGGAACCCGTGGTTACCTTCCTTGGCCGTATCACCTACCAGAAGGGCCCGGAATACTTCATTGAAGCCGCCGCCAAGGTTCTCAAGCGCACCAAGAACGTACGCTTTGTGATGGCCGGCAGCGGTGACATGATGAACCGCTGCATCCGCCATGCGGCCCGCCTGGGCATCAGTGACAGTTTCCACTTCACGGGCTTCCTGAGGGGCGCAGATGTCCAGAAGATGTTTGCCCTCTCAGACGTATACATAATGCCTTCCATATCGGAGCCCTTCGGCATTTCCCCTCTGGAGGCAATGCGTACGGGAGTCCCTTCCATCATCTCCAAGCAGTCCGGCGCCGCGGAGGTCCTGAAATATGCCTTCAAGGTAGACTTCTGGGATGTGGATGCAATAGCAGACGATATTTACGGCCTGCTAAGCTACCCGGCCCTTGCGCACTTCAGCACCGCAATGGGATATGATGAGGTAAACGCCCTCAAATGGAACGGCGCCTGCGCCAAGCTCAAGAAAGTTTATGAATCAGTTGTAAAATAAGATATTATGGCAACAAAGAGTATCTGCCTGTATTTCCAGGTTCATCAGCCCACAAGGCTTCGCCTGTACAGATTCTTTGATATCGGCAAAGATTCCCATTATTACGATGACTTTGCCAACCGCACCATCCTGCGCCGCGTGGCCCAGAAGTGCTACCTCCCCATGAACCAGCTCATGCTGGAGCTCATCAACGCCAACAAGGGCAAGTTCAAGATTGCCTATTCCATCTCCGGCAGCGCCCTGGACCAGTTCCAGAGGTTCGCCCCTGAGGTGATTGACAGCTTCAAGGCCCTTGCAGCAACTGGCCGCGTGGAGTTCCTCGCAGAAACTTACTATCACTCCCTAGCATCCCTTGGCAGTGATTCAGAGTTCAAGCAGCAGGTTGCAAAGCACGCTGCAAAAATTGAAGAGCTGTTTGGCGTAAAGCCCGCCGCTTTCCGTAACACGGAGCTCATCTATGACAACAGCATTGGTGAGATTGTGTATGAGATGGGTTACAAGACCATGCTCACTGAGGGCGCACGCCACATCATGGGTTGGCAAAGCCCCAACTTCGTGTACACCGGCGCCACTCAGCCCCGCCTGAAGCTCCTTCTCCGCAACTATACCCTCTCAGATGACATTGCATTCCGTTTTGCACAAAATCCTGTCACCGCAGAGCAGTATGTTGGCTGGCTCAAGGAAAACGCCAAGGAAGGTGACGTAGTGAACCTGTTCATGGACTATGAAACCTTTGGAGAGCACCAGGCCGCAGAAACCGGCATCTTTGAGTTCATGCGCGCCCTTCCCGGCGCCGTGCTCAAGGACGGCACCTTCGGCTTCGCAACGCCTTCAGAGGTTGTGAAGAAGTATAAACCCGTGGCCGATATAGACGTTGAGGACACCATTTCCTGGGCCGATGAAGAGCGTGACGTTACCGCCTGGCTTGGCAATGAGCTCCAGAGCGAGGCCTTCAAGAAGGTTTACGCAATGAAGGAGAAGCTTGCCATTGTGAATGACCCTGACCTCTATGAGGACTGGGGCCATCTCCAGGAGAGCGACCACTTCTACTACATGTGCACCAAGTTCTTCAGCGACGGTGAAGTGCACAAGTACTTCAACCCCTATGATACCCCCTACGAAGCATTCATCAACTATATGAATGTTATCTCTGACTTCCAGATCCGCCTGGATGAAAAGCGCGCGGCGTTGGATTAAGTGATGGCAACAAGGAAAAAAGAATTACTGCAACCGGATTACCTGTTTGAAGTAAGTTGGGAGGTCTGTAACAAGGTTGGCGGCATTTACACCGTTGTTGCCACCAAGGCCCTCCACCTTAGTTCCCAGCTTGGAAGGCGCCACATTTTCATCGGCCCGGATGTCTGGATGCACAGAAGTGACAACCCGGACTTCCTGGAGGATCCCATGCTCTACCGCTCGTGGAAAGCGCAGGCTCTCACTGAGGGCCTCCGCTTCCGCGTGGGGCGGTGGAACATCCCCGGCCGTCCTGTGGCCATCCTTGTGGATTACAAGCAGTTCCTCACCCAGGCCGATGATATCCTGAGCGGCCTGTGGAAAGACTTCGGCGTAGATTCCATCTCCGGAAACTGGGATTACAAGGAATCGGCCGTATTCGGCGTTATAGCAGGCCGGGTAATAGAGAGCTTCTGGAATTATAACCTGAAGGGCGGAGAAAAGGTGGTGGCCCAGTTCCATGAATGGCAAACCGGCGCCGGCATCCTGCATCTGAGGAAGGCCGCCATTCCCATTGCAACGGCATTCACAACGCACGCCACCATGATGGGAAGGTGCCTTGCCGGCAACAATCTCCCTCTCTATGACAACATAGCCCAGTACAACGGGGATGAAATGGCCCGCCGTTTCAACGTCATGGCCATTTACTCGCTGGAGAAGAAATCGGCCCAAAATGCCGATGTCTTCACAACGGTATCAGACATCACCGCCCGTGAGTGCGCCCAGTTCCTGGAGCGCCCCGTAGACGTTGTCACACCTAACGGCTTTGAAAACAGCTTCACACCATCTTCAGACGCCGCTTATGACACCCTGCACAAGGCCGCCCGCGAGCGCCTGGTGAAGGTTGCCGCAGCCATGAGCGCAGAGGCTGTCCCGGAGAACTCCATCTTTATCGGCATAGGTGGAAGGTATGAATTCCGCAACAAGGGCATTGACGTTTTCATTGACGCCCTTGACAGGCTTAACCGTTCCGGCTTCGAAGGCCGTCCCGTACAGGCTTTCATCATGATTCCTTCCGGCCATCACGGCCCGGACAAGGAGCTTGTGGCAAAGCTTGAAGGTCATGGGGATGACCATTATCAAACGCAGACTTCGCATTATCTCATGAATGCGGAGTATGACACCATTACCCGCCGTCTAAGGGAAACCGGCCTTGTGAACTCAATAGGGGACAAGGTAAAGGTTTATTTCATCCCTTCCTATCTTACAGGGGAAGACGGCGTATTCAACATGTCATACTACGACTTACTTTGCGGCCTTGACCTGGCCCTGTTCCCGTCGTACTATGAACCCTGGGGTTACACCCCGCTGGAGGCCCTTGCCTTCAGGATTCCTACCCTCACCACGGACCTCGCAGGTTTTGGCCTGTGGGTGGAAACCCATTACAAGAAGAAACATACCGGTATCACTGTCCTCCACAGAACGGAAACCAACTATGAGGAGGTTGTAGAAGGCGTTGCCGCACGTGTCAAGGAAATCGCAAACCTTGACAAGGTGCAGCGCAAGGCATACCGGGAAAACGCCCGTGAGGTTGCCCAAATAGCCCTCTGGGATAATCAGATAATATATTATAAGGAGGCCTATTCGCTTGCCCTTGAGAAAGTTCAGGCCCGTAAGGACTCCTATAAATCCAAAGACAAAACAATGCAATATTTCAAATCAGACGTAACTTCTCCAGCATGGCGTTCCATCATTGTTACACGCCACCTTCCGGAGAAGCTCTCCCGCCTGGAGAAACTTTCCAAGAACCTGTGGTGGTGCTGGAATGAGAGCGCCAAGGATCTTTTCCGCTCCATAGACCCTGAGGTTTGGCACAAGAGCGGCCATAACCCTCTGGCAGTGCTTGACACCGTAAGTATCAAGCGCTTCCAGCAGCTCTCAGAGGATCCTGAATTCCTTGCACGCATGCGCAGGGTTCTTGATGAATTTGACACTTACATGGCCGCAAAGGAAAAGCGTAAGGACCCTTCAATTGCATATTTCTGCATGGAGTACGGTCTGGACACTTCCCTTAAGATTTACTCCGGCGGCCTTGGTATCCTTGCCGGTGACTACCTCAAGGAAACCTCCGATATGAACGTGAATCTTGTGGCCATTGGTCTTCTGTACCGCTACGGTTACTTCAACCAGGTGCTTTCTGCACAGGGTTATCAGGTGGCCGGTTATGACGCCCAGGATTTCACCAAGATTCCCGCTGTTCCCGTGCTGGACAAGGAAGGCAACTGGGTAACCACTTCCGTGGCATTCCCCGGCCGTAACCTCACAGCACGCCTGTGGAAGGTGGAAGTGGGCCGCACGGACCTCTATCTTATGGATACTGACTATGAAGCCAATATCCCCGAGGACCGTGAGGTTACCTATCACCTCTACGGCGGCAACTGGGAAAACCGTCTCAAGCAGGAACTCCTGCTTGGCGTTGGCGGTATCAGGGCCCTCCGCAAGCTGGGTCTGGATCCCCAGGTATATCACTGCAATGAGGGCCACGCCGCATTTATCGGCATGGA
>JAFZML010000103.1 GCA_017553255.1 Bacteroidales bacterium
AAACGTGATTGTCAAAACCATCATGGTTGACGAAGGACGCACCCTTAAGCGCATCCGTCCCTGCCCTCAGGGCCGTGCCGGACGCATCCGCAAGCGTTCCAACCACGTTACCATCGTACTTGACGTCAAAAAAGCAGTGGAGGAATAAACTATGGGACAGAAAACTAATCCTATCAGCAACCGTATCGGCATCACCCGTGGTTGGGATTCCAACTGGGTAGGTGGCAATTACGCAGAAAAGATCGCTGAAGACTACGAGATCCGTAAGTATCTGGGCAGCCGTCTGGCAAAAGCCAGCCTCTCCCGCATCATCATCGAGCGCACCCTTAAGCTCGTTACCGTCACCATCCACGCCGCACGTCCCGGTGTCATCATCGGCAAGGGCGGTCAGGAAGTTGACAAACTTAAGGAAGAGCTCAAGAAGGTCACCGGAAAGGATGTCCAGATCAACATCTTCGAGGTAAAGCGCCCTGAGGTTGACGCAACAATCGTTGCAGATTCCATCGCCCGCCAGATCGAAGGCCGTGTGTCTTACCGTCGCGCCATCAAGATGGCTATCGCCACCGCAATGCGCGTAGGTGCAGAAGGCATCAAGGTCCAGATCAGCGGCCGTGTAGGCGGCGCAGAAATCGCCCGCAGTGAGATGTTCAAGGAAGGCAGGACCCCGCTCCACACCTTCCGTGCCGATATAGACTACGCTCTTGCAGTAGCTCACACCCAGATGGGTACCATGGGTATCAAGGTGTGGATCTGCAACGGTGAGAAGTACGGCAAGCAGGACCTCTCCCCCAATGCAGGTTTCGCAGGTGGTTCCGCAGCCCCTGGCGCAGGTCGCCGTGAGGGTGGCCGCTCAGAACGCGGAGAGCGCGGCGGCCGTGGTGGCCGTGGCGGTCGCCGTGAAGGCGGACGCGGAGAACGCAGGTAAGATTTTGCTCTATACGGAAGCGGCCGGGAAAACACTCCCGGCCGTTTTTTTGTCCACAAGGGCGTAAAAAAAGACTGGCCGAAAACGGTCAGTCTCTTTTTTATTTAAGGTATTGGATTAGCCAAGCTTCTCTGCTACCTTTGCGATTGCGTCACCAACAGTGGCGATGCCGCTTGTTTCCTCATCAGGGATCTTGATTCCGAAAACGCGCTCGAATTCCATAAGGAGCTCCACGGTGTCCAGAGAATCTGCACCAAGGTCATTGGTGAAGCTTGCGCTCTCAGTGACTGCGCTTTCTTCAACGCCAAGCTTGTCAACGATGATATCGGTAACCTGCTTTACGATTTCTTCCTTTGTCATAATACTAGGTTTTAAGTTTATTTTACGTTTTACTATTTTCTCAAATGCGTACTAACGTGCAAATTTAGTAAAAATTCTTTTAATTGCAAAACAGAGGAGAGGGTTGTCATTCTGAGCGAAGCGAAGAATCGGGTTTACTGAGGTTGTACCAGATTCTGAGGCCGTTAAGTGAATTTACAAGGTAGAAGCAGTACTTGATGAACATGACCACGGTATAGCTGGATGCGGCCGATGACATCATGGTTCCGCCCCAGAGGAAAATGGAGGAGATATTCACCAGGATCCAGAGGTACCACTGCTCATAGAAGGCCAGGGACATCAGGATTTGGCCTGCAATGTTGAAGGTTGTGACGGCGGCGTCAAAGAACACCTGTGAGCGGTCAAATGGCTCTCCGGCCGATGTATGTATCCTTATCTGGAGAAGGATGAAATACACCACGGCAAGGCCCGCAAGCACGGACGCCACAGTTATGGCCCACTGCTTTGGAGTAAACCGCCGGGCCTTTACCTCCGACTTTGTTCCCACGGCGCCGCGTTTTCTCCACTGCCAGATGCCCACGAACTGCATTGGCAGGAAGTAGAACAGGTGTAGGGCAAAGTTGCCCCAGATCTGGTTATCGGCCGCAACAATGCAGCAGAAAGTCACGTCCAGGATGCCAAATATGAAGGTCCAGATTATTCCATTGGCCGATAAAACCGTTGACGCCACGCCCATCACGGACCCCAGCGCCGCTATGAGCAGCATCACAACGCGAGCGTCCGGCTGCTGCATCTTGAACGCCGTAGTAATTACAATCACCACCACCATCATTGTCATGAGGATGGAGCTGAACCATTTGTTGAATTTCTTGTCGTTCATTTTTTAATTTGAGATTCTCTCCTTCGCTACGCTCAGTCGGAATGACAGGGGGATTCACTCGGCAGGAATGACAACAGTCCGTCATACGACGTGAATGACAAAACACTGTCATACCGAGCGAAGCGAGTGTATCTCATTCGTTTAAATAATCATGTATTTTCACTGCTAATTCTGCGCCAACAAGGGCGGAGAGCTCTTCAAGGGGGGCGGATGCAATGCGGGCAACGGAGCCGTAGTGCATAAGGAGCCGCTGCTCAGTCTTTTCACCAACGCCTTTGACTTCACGGAGGGCGCTCTGGATGGCGGCCTTGGAGCGAAGGTCACGGTGGAAGGTGATGCCAAAGCGGTGAGCCTCGTCACGGATGCGCTGGAGAACCTTCAGGGCCTGCGAATTGCGGTCTATGAAAAGGGGGTAAGGGTCCCCGGGCCGGATAACCTCTTCCAGCCTTTTTGCAAGGCCGATAACGGTGACCTTATCAAGTATCCCAAGCTCCGCCAGGGCCTGGCAGGCGAATTCCAGCTGCCCCTTGCCGCCGTCTATCACAATGAGCTGGGGAAGGTCTTCGGGGGCTTCGGAGAGCATCCTGGAATAGCGCCGGTTCACAACTTCCTTCATTGAGGCGTAGTCGTTGGCGCCAATGACGGTCTTTATCTTGAAGCGGCGGTAATCCTTCTTTGATGGTTCGGCATTCCTGAACACCACGCAGGAAGCCACAGGATTGGTTCCCTGGATGTTGGAATTGTCAAAGCACTCCATGTGGCGGGGAAGTTCCGCCATCCCAAGGGCTTTACGGAGCTCTTCCATAACGCTCATGCGCCATGCATCCGGATCCGTGTGCTCTTTCTGCTTCAGTGAATTGAAATGGAACTCCTTGGCATTCTTGGAACTGAGCTCCAGGAGGGCCAACTTGTCTCCCCTCTGGGGAATCCTGAATTCCACGCCGGGAATCTCAACATCCGGGAGGAAGGGAACAATAACCTCTTTTGACAGGGCCCCGAACTTATCCTCAACTTCTCCTATGAAGCTTGCAAGGAGGGTTTCCCTGGTCTCTTCTATCTGGCTCTTGAAGCCAAGGTTTATGGACTGGACAATGGCACCGCTGCGTATACGGAGGAAATTGCCGAAAGCCTCCCCGGAGTCAAAGACCATGGAGAAGACATCGGCATCTACATCGGCCGCCTGGGTAATGATGCTCTTGGCGTAATGCCTTTCAAGATTTCCAAGCTTTTCCTTGTACTCCTGCGCTTCCTCAAAGGCAAGACGCTCTGCGGCGCCCGCCATCATGGCCTTGTAGTGCCTTATCACTTCCTGGCCGCGGCCGCTGAGTATATGGACAATTTCCTCTACGCCGGCCATATATTCATCCCTGGAGATTTTCCCTACGCAGGGGGCCTTGCATTTCCCAATGTGGAATTTGAGGCAGGGCCGGAATTTCCCGCGGAGGATGGCGTCTGATGTGATCTTGAGGCTGCAGGTGCGGAGGGCCCACAGCTCGTCAAAGAACTCAATCATCCCACGCGCGTGGAGGACGCTGCTGTATGGGCCGAAGTAACGGTTCCCCTTGCCTTTCTCTATGCGCCTTGTAATGAATACCCGCGGGAACTCCTCCCCCGTCACACATATCCAGGGATAGGTTTTGGAGTCCTTGAGGAGGATGTTGTACTTGGGCTTGTACTGCTTGATGAGGTTGTTCTCCAGCAGGAGGGCATCGGCCTCAGTGTCCACTACGGAGAACTGGGCGTCGGCAATCTTTGAAACCAGTATCCGCGTCTTGGTGTTGAGCCTTTCCGGCGGCACAAAATACTGCGCCACCCTCTTGTGAAGGTCCTTGGCCTTACCTACATATATAACTTTTCCCTCGGCGTCATAATACCTGTAAACGCCGGGGGAATGTGGAAACAGAGATATTTTTTCCTTAATTGTCATAGATTCTTCACTTCGTTCAGAATGACAGAAGATGTTGGAATGACAAATATGTCATCCTGAGGAGCAAAGCGACGAAGGATCTATTCGCTCAAAGCCTCTTCTACGGCTTCGCGGATGGCGGCGCCGCGGAGGTTGCGCTTAAGGATGGTGCCGTCGGGGCCGAAGAGGATGATGTGGGGAATGCCCTGGATGCCGTAGATGTCCGTAGGGACCTGCTGGGCATTCACAATCTGGTTCCAGGCTATACCTTCTTCCTCTGCGGCTTTGGCTGTATCTTCCGGCTTGTCCCATACGGCAACGGAAAGCATGTCAAAGGAGTCTCCGTGGAAGTCATCGTATACGGCGCGGAGATTTGGCATCTCTGCACGGCAGGGACCGCACCATGAAGCCCAGAAGTCTACAAGAACGTATTTACCACGGCCAACAAAGTCACTGAACTTCACTCCGTCAATTTCAAAATCCGTGAACATCTTGCCTTCCGCGGTGGATTTGACGGCATTGAGGCTCTCCTTGAGGCCATATACAAATGCCGAATCCTTCCCGTGGAGGGGAGCTGTGATCTTGTCCAGATACTCCTCATAGTCCTCCGGTTCCGCAACGCTGTATACGTTCTTGAGGGCTTCTACCCCCACGGCGTTGTCAAGGTTTTCCTTCAGGGCCTTGAGATTGTATTCATAGAAAACGTTGATGATGGAATCAGAAAAAGCCTCGGCCGCATCATGGTCTTCGCCAAAAGACATAAGGCCCACGGTGTATTCCTGGAGAAGGTTTTCATTCCACTGGCTGAATTCAGCCAGTTTTTCCTCTACGGATTTGCTTTTACAGCCGGCTGCGCAAATTGCAAGAATTCCGGCAACGACAAGAAATTTTTTCATATTCGCTTCTTATAACTGGTCACAAAGATAACATAAAAAAACGGCCGGGACAAACCCCGGCCGCTTCCGGAACCATCCACTGCTCCTAACGTGCATAAAACATTGCACAGTAGGAGCAAAAAACGCCAAAAATGCGCCTAACGTGCAGTAATCCATGCACAGTAGGCGCACTATCTGTGAAAAAGCCCTTCCTTATTTTCCGGGGAAAGCGTACGTGACGCGGAAAACGGGTTTACGCTCCGCTTCCGGTCCGTTGAGGACAGCCTTGTAATAGCGGTCCTTGTCCAGCTCCTGGGTATAGGTGTAGGTTTGCTGCTGGGATGCTGCCATCATCTGGGCCAGCATCATGTAGTTGTAGTAGTTGCTGTAGTAGCTGTTGTAGCCGTAACCGCCGCTGCCGTATCCATAACCGTAGCCGCCATATCCGCCGCCGTACAGGCTGTTGTAGTAGCTGGCATACAGGAGATTCTGGTAGTAGCTGTTGTCGTAGAGGGAGCCACTGGCATCGGCCTCTTTCTTGGTATGGATGGTGAGGAGCCAGATGTCGGCATTGGTTTCCGTGTCAAGGTCTTCCCGCTTTAGCAGCTCCTGGAGGTGGTAGGTTATGTCCGGTGAGTACATGAGGTTGGAGCGGTCTATGTCTCCCTGGTCTTCAGTGCTCACGGAAGCGTCCGTGAGGCCGGCATAAGTCACATATTCCACACCGTCACTTTCGGCTTCCACGCGGATGGTGGGGCTCAGGATTGAAGGGAAGTACTTCATATCCATGTAATCCGCGGGCTGCTCATAGGGAAGCTCAATGGTTGCTTTCACTATGATTACCTTTTCAGGGTCTCCGCCGTTTTTGGTTATGGCGTCAATGGTTTTGTCCCGGAGCTCTTTTGCGCTTATGACAGGTTTAAGACCGGTACCGCCCTCAACATAAAGGCTTGCACCGGGAGCGCACTCAGACGTTGAATGGGTGGTGCGGTTGAAGCAGTACTGGTAGAATTTCTCATTGTTCCTCAGGGCCGATGCTTCATCCACAAAGCTTGGTTCTCCGGGGATGAACATGAACGTAGAGTCCTTGCGCACTCCGTTCCATTCTGAATTTACCTTCAGGAGGGCAACGTTGTCATTGCGGTAATAGTATTGGCTTGAAACGGACAGGCATGAGAATTTGAACATATTTATTCTGCCACCGTTACCTTCCGGAACATCTGTCTCTATGCAGATTCCGGGCATGCGCTTAAGGAATTCCTTGTAAACGTCCTTGGGATTGTCCCCCTCCCTTTGCTTGAGAATGGGGCCAAGGTCCTTGATGGCGTCTACATACTTCTGGGCGTATTCCAGGGTGAAGTTGAAATCCAGAGCTCCGGAGCCGTCATAAACGGGAATGCCCTTTGTGACGGTGGCGGTGCCGTGGGGGGTATCGTGGGAAGCTCTGGTGTTGTTCCTGTCCAGGGAGTCCAGGAGCTCATACACGTATATGTTCTGGAAAATGGCCTTCTGGCTGTCCGATGCGCAGGAAATGGAATCCTGTGCAAAATAGATGTCAAATGAAACGGCCTTGGGGTCCTTTCCAAGGTCTATGGTGTCAAGCGCGGGAACAAGGGGGAATGAAGCGGACCTTGTTGTAAGGCCGAATACATCGTCCCGGATGGCGCCTATTGTGAGGTAGGAGTCTGAATAACCGGAAAGGTCGGCCGAGAGTTTCATCTTGATCTGGTCAAGAGTGAACTCCTCAGTGTAGGTGTTGTAAATAAGGTTTTTGTCCACCAGGCCTTTCCCAAGGCTGTTGTCCACCTTGACGCAGGAGGCGCTGAAAAGCCCCGCGGCTATAATGGAGAGAAGGACTATGCTTCTTTTCATTTCAGGATTTCGTCGTAAAATGAGTTGTACTTGTCTGCGTAGGCATCGGAGGCATACAGGTCCTTGTCATAATCCAGAACGGGAATGCCCAGGCCTTTGACGTGGGCTGCAAGATCCGGATTTACGTCCGGGCTGCCAAGGATGATGCCGTCCGAGTACTGCGCGGCAAGTTTTGCAAGTTCCATGCCTGTGGCGGCCTCCGGAATTTTGATGTCCTTTGGTTTGATGCCGCCGAAGAGGATGGCGCTCTCAAAACCGGGGGCGAAGGCCTCCGTGGGGGTGTCTTCAAACAGGGAGAGAACCACTTTTGCATTTGTAAAGATAGGGTCCTCCTTATAAGCCTTCTTGAGGTAGAGGGGAAGCACGTGGGAAATCCAGCCGGAGCAGTGGATCACATCCGGAGCCCAGCGCAGCTTTTTCACTGTTTCCAGCACGCCGCGGGCAAAGAAGATGGCCCTTTCCCCGTTATCCGGGAAAAATGTGCCTTTGTCGTCCCTGTAGATATGCTTGCGGCGGAAATAGTCCTCATTATCTATGAAATACACCTGGATTCTTGCGGCCGATATTGACGCAACCTTGATTACCAGGGGGCGGTCTACGTCCGATATGATTATGTTCATGCCGGACAGGCGGATTACCTCATGGAGCTGGTTCTTGCGCTCATTGATGCAGCCGTAGCGGGGCATGAAGGAGCGGATCTCGCGCTTGCGCTCCTGGATCCCCTGCGGGAGGTAACGGCCGACGTGGGCGATATCCGACTCCGGGAGATACGGAAATATCTCGGAGTTGACGAAAAGAATCTTCTGCTTAATATCGCTCATAACCACAAAGATAAGAATTTTTTTCCAATTATTCGTCTTTTCACTATCTTTGAAGCCTAATTTGGTGGAATATGGCCCGACCGGAGAAAAAGTTGATGCGCAAGCGCATCGTCAATGCATACCTCTCCAGCGTGATCAGCATCAGCCTGGTT
>JAFZML010000104.1 GCA_017553255.1 Bacteroidales bacterium
ATAACATTTTTGTTATGAGATGCCCGGTCGGAGCCGGGCATGACGAAGAGAATAACAACAATACCATATAATTATGAAAAAGAAGCAAGACCAAACCTATCCCTGGAAGTTCGCCTCAGTAGGCGGAACCGTACGTGTGAAAATCCAAAGCGGTGAGGATATCCGTCACCTTGGGGAACTTGACCGCAAGATGTGGACTGTTCTCAGCTGCCCCACTCAGGGCCTGGAGTTTGACGCCAAAACCCTGAAGTACATCGATGTGGACGGAGACGGCCGCATTCGCGTAGACGAGGTAATCAAAACCGCCCAGTGGCTCACCCGTATCGTGAAAGATGCCAATTCCATCCTTGAAGGAAGGGACGTCCTGGAATTTTCCGCCATCAATGAGGAGGACGCGGATGGCGCAAGGCTCCTGTCATCGGCCCGCCAGATCCTGAAGAACCTGGGCCTGGAGAAGGAGTCTGTCTCGGCAGAGGATACCGCAGATTTTACAAAAATCTTTGCCGGCACCCTCTTTAACGGAGACGGAATAATCACTCCGGCATCGGCAGGGGAGGATGAGGCTCTTGCAAAACTCATTGAAACCATAGCCGGCATTTCAAGCGCCATAGACCGCAGCGGCGTTCCCGGCGTCACCGCAGACCAAATTGAGGCATTCTACGCCGCCTGCGCAGATTTTAAGGCATGGAAAGAGGCCGGCACCAAGGAGGTCTTCCCGTTTGGGGACAAAACTGCCGATGCCCTTGCCGCCGTTGAGGCCCTTAAGGATAAGGTGGCGGATTACTTCATGCGCTGCAAGCTCATCGGCTTTGACGAAGCCACATCTCCCGTCCTTGACGTGAATGTTGATAAGATTGCCGCCATCGAGGGCAACCTTGCCGCAGCCCAGGACCAGATTGGCGCACAGCCTCTTGCAAAGCCCGCAAAGGACGGAAAACTGAAGCTTGACGCCGTGAACCCTGCCTGGAAGGCCGCCGTAGATGCAATGAAGGAGCTTGTTGGCGCACCCAAGACCCTTGACGAGGCTGCATGGAATGATATCCTTGCTAAATTCGGCCCCTACACCGCATGGCTTGCCGCAAAGAAGGGTGGGGAAGTGGAAGGCCTTGGCCTTGACGCCGTAAGCGCAATCCTCAAGGAAGACAAGAAAGCCGCCCTCCTGGAGCTCATAGAAAAGGATAAGGCAGAGGAAGCAAACGCCCTTTCAATTGAAGAAGTGGGCAAGCTTGTAAGCCTTTACAAGAACTTCTACCGTTTCCTCAATAACTATGTGGTTCTGGCCGATTTCTATGATCCTGAGAAGAAGGCCATCTTCCAGGCCGGCCGCCTGTACATTGACCAGCGCTCCACGGACCTTTGCGTGAAGGTTGCAGGTCCCGCCCCGGAAATCTCTTCCCTCAGCGGCATGTACATCCTCTACTGCGCCTGCACCTCTGAGAAACTTGGCAAGTCCTTCAATATTGCCGCAGTGCTTACGGACGGTGACGTGGACGGCCTCCGTGAAGGCAAGAACGCCGTGTTCTATGACCGTGAGGGCAATGACTACACCGCAAAGGTAATTGCCATTGTAGATAACCCTATTTCCATCCGCCAGGCATTCTGGGCTCCCTACAAGAAGGTTGCCCGTATGATCAATGACCGTATTGATAAGAAAGCGGCCGAAAAGAATGAGAAATCCATGGCCGGCCTCACCGCCGCCACAAATACCGCCGCCGACGGCAAGGCTCCCGCAGCTCCGTTTGACATTGCAAAATATGCCGGTATCTTTGCCGCGGTTGGAATGGCCGTTGGCCTCATTGGCGCTGCCCTGGCCGGCGTAATCGCCGCCCTGAAGGGCATCACCTGGTGGCAGGCCCTCATCATCATTGCAGTGGTTCTGCTCCTCATCTCCGGTCCTTCAATGTTCATCGCCTGGCGCAAGCTCCGCAAGCGTGACCTTGGTCCCGTTCTCAACGCCAACGGCTGGGCTATCAATGCCAAGGCCCTTGTGAACGTGAAATTCGGCAAAACTCTCACTTCACTTGCCAAATTCCCCAAGCTTACCGCCGTGGATGAGCAGGCCCGCAAGGCCCAGCGCAGAAGGCGTTTCTGGACGTGTTTCTGCTGCGTTGTGGTAATTGCCGTACTGGTTCTGTGGCTTTTCAACTTCCTTGCCCCCAAGTGCCCCAGCCCGCTTAAGTGTTACAAGCCCGCTCCCGTAGAGGAAGTGGCCCCTGAGACTGAAGCAGAGGCAGAGCCCGAGGCCGCTCTGGAGGAAGCAGCCCCCGAAGCACCTGAGCAATAGCGGCTATGGACACCCCGTTCCCGTTTTCGCAGTATGTGACCGGTAACAAGTTTATCGGCCGAAAACAGGACGTGACTCTCCTTGGGAACCTTCTTTCCCAAGGGGAGCACGTCTCAATCTACGAACCCCCGAAGACGGGCAAATCCTCCCTCATCCAGCAAACACTCTTCTCCCTCAAGGTAACCGGCCGCTCATTCACGGTGGGCCAGTTCAGCGCAATGAACATACGCACGCAGGAGGAGTTTCTCCTGAGGCTGGGCTCTACTGTCCTCAAGATGGTTGGCTCAAGCCCTGCGGAGTTTGAGGCCCTTGTGAAGCAGTACCTTGACGGAACGCACTTTGTGTTTGACACGGAGGATTTCACCCAGACGGGGCAGGCAGTGTCCCTTGGCTGGCCGCTTGATAAGGAAGACACCCTTGCAATGCTGCGTCTTCCTTTTGCCATTGCCGATGACAGGCAGCAGCGCATGATCCTCATCATTGAGGAGTTCCACTGCATAGGCAATCTGGAGGATCCTGACTCTATACTTCGGCCACTTTCGGCCGTAATTAAGGAAAAGAAAGGCAGGAACTTCTCCTTCCTCTTCTCAGGCAGCGCAGTCAATGCAATGAGTGCCATCTTCTCCGGCAGCGTCCTTTTCAGCCGCCGCGTAGAGAGGGTGAAGCTGTCCCCGGCGCCGGAGGAAGAAGTGACGGAGCACCTGCACCGCGGCTTCCTCTCCAGCGGAAAAGTTGTGGAAAAGCGCCTCCTTCAGGGCGTGTACAACCTCTTCAGGGGGCATCTTTGGTATATCAACCACCTTATTGCAATTGCGGATTCCCTGAGCCGAGGCTACATCATGGAGCCGCTCCTTGTAGAAGCCCTGGAGAGCCTTGTGAGCATCCATGAGCCATCCTTCCGCGGTATCATGAACAGCCTTACAACGCATCAGGTGAGCCTTCTCAAGGCCACCCTGGACGGCGTGACCCGCTTCAGCGCATCTGATGTGATACGCCGCTACGGGCTCAATTCATCGGCCAATGTCAAGCGCGTGAAAGAGGCCCTTATGAAAAAAGAAGTGATAATGCTGGACGCCGGTGACAACCCCGTTCTGGAAGATCCCCTGTTTGAGTACTGGGTCCGGAAGTATTTCTTTGAAATGAAGGAGTAAAAAAATTTGGTATTCACGGATTTATTCGTATCTTTGCAGTCCCAAAATTTTAACGGCTGAAAGGCAGAGTAAGTGCTGGAGATGTCCAGACGCCTCAGGCTCAAACTTTTAATAAAGTTTTTTCGATGTACGCAATTGTAGACATTGCAAGCCAGCAGTTTAAAGTAGAAGCTGGAATGGACATCTTCGTAAACCGCCTCCAGGCAAAGAACGGAGAATCCGTAGAGTTCACCAAGGTTCTTCTCCTTGACGCAGAAGGCGCCGTAAAGGTTGGAACTCCGTATGTAGAGGGAGCAGTTGTGAAGGC
>JAFZML010000105.1 GCA_017553255.1 Bacteroidales bacterium
GTCCTGAAGGCTCAAAACCTTCTCCAACAGCGTGTTCTCTGCCATAGCAAATTGTTTTAGCCTGCAAATTTAATAATTTTTATAGTATCTTTGTAGAGTTATGGTAAGACAATCATTATTTTATGCCGCAGCTGCGTTTTCGGTAGCAGCACTTCTCCTTCTGGGATGCCAGCACAAGGAGGAAGACAAACAGCAGGAGGAACCAACCCCTGAAGTGGATGTTTACACTGACAATTCCGGCCCGGAAAAGGAACAGAGCTATCATCCCACCTGGAATGCCGGGGAAAGCATCAGCGTTTTCTCAAAAACGTCGGAAAACAGGGAATTCAGGTTCACTGGTTCTGACGGAGACAAAACCGGTTCCTTTGAACCCGTATCCAATGATTCCGGAAAAGAGCCGGACTTGGACGCCTATTATGCGGTAAGTCCCTACAGCCCGGAGACCGTCATATCCAAATCAGGTGTGATAAGCCTCACACTGCCGGAGACTCAGGCTTACGTGGATGGCGGCACAGACCCTGCCGCACAGATTCTGGCGGCAAAAAGCTTTAACCACAACTTCCAGTTCCTGAATGCGGGAGGCGTCCTTGCCATTCCGCTCAAAGGCCGCGCCGGTTCCTATGTGAGCTCCATAACCCTCCGGGGCAATGCTGAGGAAAAACTCTCAGGCCCCATGGTAATAACCATAGGAGGAGAAGGCATCCACACCACTCCTTCTGAGGACGCACTCACTTCCATCACCATCAAAGCCACAGAGCCGCTGGAGCTGAATCCGGATTCACCTGCGGTTTTCAGTTTCATTCTTCCCCCCGTCACGTTCTCAAACGGCATCACTTTTACCGTATTTGACCAGGAGGGTAAAGAATGCACCGTCCAGACAGAATCCCGGCTCAGGGTCAGGCGCGGCATCATAACAGAGACAAAGGTTTTTGACGTCCGTCCCATGTGGCAGGAAGTCCCTGAAAAACTTGGCATCTATCCGGAGTTCCACCATGGCGGCACTCCCGTCATCTACACACCCGGCTCCATGCAAACCAGCGTCTTTGAGGCCGAAGGAAAACTTTGGGCCCGCTTCCTTGAGATGGCAAGCCTCAAAATCTATATGCTTGGCCCCATCCCCGCCCAGGCCGCACAAGGTGACGTATTTGATGCCTCATTTACAGTCAGTGAGGTTGGAAAGGAGATAAGCTCTGAGAAACTTTCTCTGGAAGTCCTGGATATTCAGGACGGCATCATTACCCTCCTGAACGGAAATGACAGTTATTATATAGTCCGAATCTAGCGCCATGAAAAAGATTATATTCATCCTTATACTTATTCTCAGCGCCGCTTATTCGGCCCTGGCCGTTCCCGCTGCTCCCGGTAATTCCCGCCGCGTTAAACAGCCGGACGGTTCCGTCATTATCCTGCAAAACCACGGTGACGAATACTTCAACTGGATCACTGACCAGAACGGCCGCATTGTGGAAAAGAAAGCCGACGGTTTCTACCGTGAGGTGGACATGGCTACCCATATGGCACGCCGCAACAAAGCCATGGCTATCCGCCCGCGCCGGACATGGTCCACGTATGAAACGGCGCCGGAGACTAACTTCGGAGACCGGAAAATTCTGTGCATTATAGCCAATTTTACAGATTCCACGTTTGTCCTTGAAAATCCACGCCAGAAGTTCCACAATCTTCTTAACCAGGAAGGGTACTCCGACAACGGCAGCATAGGCTCCGTAAGGGATTATTATATAGACAATTCACGCGGATTATACCGCCCCATGTATGACGTCTATGGCCCGGCCCAGCTTACCCATAGCAATGCATGGTACAAAACTAACGGTGTCTATAAAGCTGTTATTGAAGCTTATGAGCAGCTCGCCGCGGAAATCCCGATAAACGACTACGACACCGACGGAGACGGCATCATTGACATGGTTCTTTTCTATTACCCGGGCCACAACCCGGCCGAAGGAGCCGGACAAGAATCTATATGGCCCCACCAGAGTACCGGCACCTTCGGCTATATGGGTAGCAAACTCTTCAACAGGTATTTCTGCACGTCGGAGCTTCGCAACGTCACCGGCAAGGATATGTGCAATATAGGCACAACCTGCCACGAATTCGCCCACGCCCTGGGACTTCCTGACTTTTACGACACTGACTATGAGGCCAATGGCTCCAACAAGTGCAACGCCGACAATTATGACCTGATGTCCGGCGGCAACTATCTTGACGGGGGCAGACGTCCGCCATACCTCAACGCCCTGGAGAGAAACATGCTGGGATGGATGCCAAATCCGGAAGAACTCCCATCAGGGGAAATTACCATCGAGCCGGTCCGCAACAATGTTGCGTATAAGGTCCCGGCAATACAGGAAGGAGAATTCTTCACTGTTGAATGCCGTGACAACTACAAATGGGACTCAGGCATCCCAATGCATTTTAAGGAAGATGGCGGTCTTCTGGTATATAACGTGGACAAGAGCCAGCGTATGATTGTGGGGGCCGGAAAGACCGCCGAAGATCTTTGGTCAACCAACAAAATCAATGCATACGGCGGAGAGCCATGCTGCTGGCCGTTGTCTTCATTTATGAACAAAACCTTCTATTTCCCGGGAAGCTATAACGTTTCGCAGCTTGCTTTCACCGACAAAGACGGCGTTCCCAACGGAATAACTCTGAAAGGAATCACATTTGACGGGGAAAAAGTGCATATGAGCTGTGTAAAAGCCCAGGAAGCCACAATATACGGCCTGGTGGTAAACTCGGCCGGAGAACCTATCCCGGGAGCTTTGTTAAGCCTTTCCAAGCCTCAATTCCAGATTGCGCCACGCCGGATAGGACTGAAGGAAGACATTACCGGCCAAACTGATTCGGACGGGTACTATTCACTTACTCTGCCGGATGATGCCGGTGACGAGTATGTGCTAAGCGTAACGGCAGAGGGTTATATCCCAGTGTCCATCAATCTCACGCTCACAGATACAAAAACTTGCCAGAAATTCATAATGACGCGTTATTATGAAGGTGACGCCAATCTGCAGCACTATAATCCGGACATGGAATTTCACGATATGAAGCCTCATGCATCACAGATCGCCATGTCAATGTTGTATGACCCCATCGCTCTTGAGCGTCTGGGCGTAGTCGGCTCACGGATAGACAACGTTACCTTCCTCTGCGCCGCTGAAACAAGAGACAAAGTATATGTGATTGTGGAAATTCAAGGGCAGGATGCAAGATTCATTGATGTCTCAGACATATATGTTCCCGGAGAACATGTCACCGCAGACATCTCCACAGAGAATATCATCATCCCTGAAAACGCCTGGGTCAGAATAGGATACGGCCTGGAAGGATTGGATACCTCAGAATACTCCTTATCCTTCTACGGGTTTTATGACAGCGCTACTGACGGGGGGTATATAGCTTTTGATTTTTCGCAGAGACCAATGACATGGTACATTGTAAACTTTGGTGGCAAATATGCCAATTATGTGATTTCGGCAAAGACCAGCTCCACTCATACTCTCAGCTTCGCAGATTTCGGCGCAGCATACATCAGAGTTGAAGACGGCGTTCCCACCATAGTTCCGGCTGGTGACAGAACTGTTTACAAGACTGAATGGCTCCAGGAAGGTCCCAAAACCTACGTGGCCCTCATCACATACTATGACGGGACCACGGAGAGGGTTTATCTGGATGTGGAATAATCCTATTTGATAATATTACCCAGGATTGAACGGGTAATCTCCTTGGTGAGGGTGGTAGTGGCGCTTTTTGTTGCGCGCTTTACCACCTTTTCCTTTGTGGAGGTTTTGGAAGTGCTCTTTTTACCGGTGACCTTTGCGGTTACGGAATCTGCCACCACGCCTGCGGCAACGCCCGTGACGGCGGTAAGGACGGATTTAAGCACCTTGGAAGCTATGCTGTTTTTGGCCTTCTTGGCCTTTTCCTTTGCGGCTTTCTCCGCTTCCCTGGCGGCCTTGGCATCTTCCTTTGCCTGGATGGCGGCCTGCTTTTCCGCCTCCTCGGCGGCCTCAATCTCCGCCTTCTGGCGCTCCGCTTCCTCCGTGGCGGCCACTATGATCTCATAGGCGCTCTCACGGTCTATGGGGTGGTCGTATCGGCCGAAAAGACGGCTGCGGTTAATGAGATCCCGGCGCTGGTCCTCCGTGATTGCGCCAATCTGGCTCAGGGGGAAGAGAATCTTTGCCCGCTCCACTATGGCGGGGGTGCCTTTGTCGTCAAGGAAGGACACAAGGGCCTCACCGGTGCCAAGCTCCAGAAGGGTGTCGTAGGTTTTGAACGCAGGGTTGGGGCGGAAGGTGTCCGCTGCAACCTTCACGGCCTTCTGGTCCTGGGGAGAATAAGCGCGGAGGGCGTGCTGCACGCGGTTTCCAAGCTGGCCCAGGATATTTGAAGGGATGTCAGTGGGGCTTTGGGTGATGAAGTATATGCCGACGCCCTTTGAGCGGATGAGGCGGATAACCTGCTCAATCTTGTCCGTGAGGGCCTTGGAAGTGCCTTCAAACAACATGTGGGCCTCATCAAAGAAGAACACAAGCTTGGGAAGGTCCATCTCTCCAACCTCCGGGAGAGTGGAGTAGAGCTCACTGAGGAGCCACAGCAGGAAGGTGGAATAGAGCTTTGGCTGGAGCATCAGTTTGTCTGCGGCCATAACATTCATGATGCCCTTTCCGCCCTCACACTGCAGGAGGTCATAGATGTCAAAGTCCGGTTCCCCGAAGAATTTGTCTGCTCCCTGGTTCTCAAGGGCAAGGAGGGCCCTCTGGATGGCTCCCACGGAGGCCGATGTCACATTGCCGTACTTGGTGGTGTACTCCGCGGCGTTCTGCCCCACAAAGTTGAGCATTGCGCGAAGGTCCTTGAGGTCTATGAGGAGAAGCCCATTGTCATCCGCAA
Source organism: Bacteroidales bacterium (assembly GCA_017553255.1). Lineage (GTDB taxonomy): Bacteria > Bacteroidota > Bacteroidia > Bacteroidales > UBA932 > Cryptobacteroides. The sequence continues at coordinate 4,918 of JAFZML010000105.1, forward strand.
TCTTGAAAACAATGTTCAGGACTCCGGTTTGGGTTTCATTGAGGTCCATGAGGCGCCCAAGCATGTCCGGGCCCATACGGGAGATGGTGGAACGCATGGGGTGGCCCTGCTCACCGTAGACGTCGAAAAAGCGCACGGGACAGCTCTGGAACTTAGGGTCCTCTATGCCGAATTCCGGCAGGCGCTTCTCTATGAAGCCGGACAGTTTTCCGGCCTGGGAGATGCCGCTGAGGTCACCTTTCATATCGGCCATAAAACATGGCACACCAGCCTGGCAGAAAGTTTCTGCAATTACCTGAAGGGTGACGGTTTTACCTGTGCCGGTGGCTCCTGCGATAAGTCCGTGACGGCAAGCCATTTTGCCCACCAGAGAGATGGGACCGTTGGAGGAATGGGCCACATACAGCCCGCGCTGAGTGTCTAGCATAGAATCTCTGAATTTTCTTGCTAATATAGCAAAAATTATTCAGAGAATAAATCCCTCTGAGGAAGGGAGGCCGAAAAACGCCTTCTGAGATTCTTTACAAGATAGGAAGTGTTGCGACTGAATTTGGACCCGCGCCAGGCCGATGTATTTGAAAGGAATACCCAGCATTCACCGTCCGGGAAAACTTTCACTATTGCCGATGTCCCTGAAAAAGAGCCCGTTCTGGTCCACTCCCCGTCCTTGGTGTCTACCCAGCCAAGGGAGAAAGTGTTTTCGTCGTACCAGGTGGTCATCTTACGCACGGAATCAGGGCTAAGGATATCCTCTATGCCCTCCAGGCCGTTAACGCAGCACACCACGCGGGCAAGTTCCACTGCCGATCCCACCCAGGCGCCGGCGCCCATAAGGGATGTTATGTCATTCCCGCCATAGCATTTCTCTACGCCGGAATACTTGCCGTCAAATGAAGTAACGGGCTCACTGTCCGGCTGCATGAAATACATGGTTTCCCCGGGATGGCGGTCTATGAGGTAATTCCCCGCTATGCGGAAGCCCCGGCAGCCGCAGGGTTCAAAAACCTCCTTCTGCATAAACTCACTGTAGGGCATTCCTGAGGCCTTTTCTATGACAAGGGAAAGAAGGAAATATCCAAAGTTGGAGTACTGCTGCCAGGTTCCGGGATTAAAGGCGAGGGGCCTGCGGAGCTCTGAGCGCACAAATTCCTCCGTATTGGGGTGATAGCCCGTGAACATAACATCGGCCCCTCTGTAATGGAAACCGCCCTGATGCCTCAGGAGATGCTCCACGGTCATGAGGTAATAGTTGTCGTCACGGATTGAGGAGTCATACTCCTTCAGGATGCCGTACGGGCCGAATACAGGGGTGTCAAGGTAGAGTTTCCCCTCCTCCTGCAGGCGCATTACGCCTATGGCGGTGAGAAGCTTTGACACTGAAGCCAGCCTCATTATGGTGCCGGGGGTCATGGGCGTTGAAGGATCCGCCTTTCCGTAACCGCGCGCATAAATGAGGGAGTCATGGCGGGTAACGGCTATGGAAACGCCCTTGAGGGTCCAGAAACGCATAAAGCTATCCACCACCGCGTCCATTTTGGGAAGTTCAGACAATGAATTGTCAATGGTCTTGTTCCAATCCGGGAGCTCCGCCGGAGCGGGCGCAGGCTTTTTACCGCCGCAGAAAAGAAGCAGCGGGAGAAGGAGAAGTATGGGCCAGCGGGGGCTCACTTCACCAGGCCGGCTTTTCGGCCGAATTCAATGATATAATCTGCCGTACCCTCTATTCCAAGGACAGAGCTGTCCAGGCAAAGGTGATAGTTGGAGGCATTTCCCCAGGAGCCAAGGGTGTAGTAATTATAGTAGGTTTCCCTAATGTGGTCCTTCTTTTTCATGAGTTTTTCGGCCTCCTCTTCAGAAAGGCCCTCCCCTTCCATGAGACGGTGGATGCGGTACTGCTCAGAACCCGTCACAAACACGTTCAGGCAGGGAATGTCCCGGAGGATATAGTCTGCGCATCGGCCGATGATTACGGCGTCTCCCTTCTGGGCGATGGCGCGGATAACGTCGCTCTGCGCCTTGAAAAGGACGTCGTCGCTCATATAGGTGTTGTCCAGGTAGCTCATCCGGCCGGAAGCGAAGAAACTGGAGACGGAGAAGATGCTCCTCTTGCGTTCTCCGCCCTCGAAGATGGACGGGGAATATCCGCTTTCCTGCGCAGCCTTGGAGATTAACTCATTGTCATAGAACGGGATGCCCAGCTTGGAAGCCACTGCCTGGCCCACATAGCCGCCGCCGCTTCCAAAAGAGCGGCCGATATTGATGATGGTTTTCATAACTGACTTCCAAGTATTGACGGGTCATCTCCGTCACTGAGTTTACCTAATTTCACAAGGAGGTTCCACGCGAGTATGCCCGTGATTATGGCCGATATTGCATCTGAGATGGGGAAACTGTACCATACCCCGGCCTCACTCTCAAGGATTGGAGGAAGGATGTAGATGCACGGAAGAAGGAACAGGAGCTGCCTGGAAAGGGACAGGAAAATGGACTTTTTCACCATTCCAAGGCACTGGAAAAGGTTTGTGGTGACCATCTGGAAACCCACTATGGGGAATACCATATTCACCATCCTGAGGCCCATGGAGGCCTTTTCCTCCAGCACGGGGTCATTGGTGAAGATTCCCGCCGCGGCGTCCGGGAACAGGAAGGATACAATAAAGCCGAAGGTGGTAACCACGGTGCCCCACATGGCCGTTTTAACATAAACTTCCCTCACACGGGCATACTGCCGCGCCCCAAAGTTGTAGCCGGCTATTGGCTGCATTCCCTGGTTGAATCCCATCACCACCATAATGAACAGGAATGTGATGCGGTTCACTATGCCGAATGCACCAAGCGCAAGGTCTCCGCCCCACCTGACCAGCTGCTGGTTGATGAAAAGAACCACTATGCAGCTTGCAAGGTTCATAAGGAAGGGTCCCATTCCAATTGAAAGGGACTCTCCAGCTATCTTCCAGTCTACCTGGAATATCTTGAGGGAACGGGGCAGGTGCAGGAAGCGTTCCTGGTTCAGGAAATAGCGCAGGGTGTAAGCCAGGGCCATACTCTGGCAAAGGACAGTAGCAATTGCCGCGCCCTGTATTCCAAGGCCGAGAGTGTATATGAATATGGGGTCCAGGATGGCGTTTGAAGTGACGGTGAACAGCGTGAGTCCCATTGCCAGCTTTGGATTGCCGGACGACCGCACAATGGCATTGAGGCCGAAGTAAAGGTGTGTGACGGCGTTTCCAAGGGCTATTATCATCATATAGTCACGGGCATAAGGCAGGGTGGCGTCCGATGCGCCGAAAAAGCGCAGGATGGGATCCATCCACACCAGGGACACGAAGGTGAAAATAATGCCCGTTATGATATTGAGGGTGACATCGTTGCAAAGGACCTTGCCGGCGCTCCTGTAGTTCTTCTGGCCCAGAAGGACGGAAATCATGGTGGCGGCTCCAACGCCCACAAGGGTGCCGAAAGCCGTGGAGATATTCATGAGCGGGAAGGTTACCGCAAGGCCGGACATTGACAGCGAACCCACATCAGGAATATGGCCGATGTAGATGCTGTCCACCATATTGTACAGCGACGACGCCGTCATTGCAATGATGCCGGGGACGGCATACTGCTTTATGAGGGCGCCGATAGGCTTGGTCCCTAACTCTGTGGGAGCGCTGGAACTCATTGCTTTTCGAATAGCTCCAGTTCAAAGATGAGCGGAGAATAAGGAGGGATGCGTTCCCCGCTGCCGGTGGAGGAGTAACCAAGGTCTGACACAAACAGGACGGTGGCCTTCTGGCCGGCCCAGTGCATCTTGTGGAGACCCTTGCGGAAGCCGTCTATAAGGGACGACGTCCCGTCCATGGTGATTGAAGTGTATGTGGCGGAGAACTTTATTGTGCTGCGGGTATACTCCGTTTCAGGGACAAACAGGCCATCCTTCAGCGCCACCGCCTGGTCATTGGTATCAAAGGCCTGACCATCCAGGCGGCGTCCGGTGTATGTGAGGTAGAGGGTGGCGTCATCGGCCCTTTTGTCTTCCTCCTTGAATCCGGTGGTGTCCGACACAAAGTAGAAGGTCCCTTCGGCCTGGCCGGAAAGGAATTCAAAGCTCTTTTGAGATTCCCCGTAATGGGCGGTGACATAGGCCCTGAGCTCATCTATCTCATGCTGGGCTATGTCCTTGCACTGGCCCTCAAGGGTGATTTCATAAATCATGTGGGTGGAACTGCTGCACGCCTCAATATACTTGTCCTTTGACTCATACCGGCTTGTGGTGAGGAGCCATGAAGGAATTACGGCCTTGCGGGTGCCGCCCATCCTCATGCCCTCCAGAAGATACTCAAGGCCTGCCGCTCCGGTGCCTTCAGATGTATTCTGGTACTTGGGACCGTAATAGTTGTAGGTTTTGTAGGAAGTCTCATCCAGCTGCTGGGCTATGGCGGCTTCCGTTGAAGAGGTTATGGTGCCGTCCAGGGAACGGAGGGTGCCGCTGAGATAGCTGTAAGGATAATCGGCAGACCATTCTATTCCTGTTCCGGGGGTTTCCTCAATGATATAGATGCCCCATTTGTCCGGCTGTACACCGGGATACGCCGTGGCCATATAGAGATCCAGATATTCCTGTGCCTGCTCTCCTGTAGATGAAGTCTTCTCCTGGGCGCAGCCGGCAATGAGAGCGGGGAGGGCGAGGGAAGCCAAAACTTTCAAAAACTTATTCATTCTTTATACTTTCAATCCAAACATGATAAACCAGGGCCGATTTTGCAGGAATCGTGCCGTTCTCCTTGTTTCCGTATGCATATTCTCCGGTAAAGAGGATATATGCCTCATCTCCTGGCTGGACGCCGTGAAGGCCCATCCTGAGGCCGTCCACAAGGGTTTTGTCAAGGGTGAGGGTGACGGGCTGGAAAATGGTGGTGTCCGTGAGCTTCCAGTTAGCCGCGGTTGCAATGTCCTTACGGTTGGTCTCAATGAGGTTTGAGGAGGAAACGGAAGCCCCGGTAAGGGTATAGCTTGCGTATTCCAGGATAACCTGCCCGCCGGCAAGGAGGGAATCTCCGGGGTCCCTGTTGTCCTTGAGGGTAAGGCGCCAGGCGCCTTCGTTGCGGACAAGGGTGGCCAGGGTATCTGCGTTCATCTGGGCGGTTACAAAGCTGTTTATGTAGCCGGCCTGCTTGTCATAGGTGGTTTTGAGAGACTGCTTTGTGCAGCCCCAGGCAAGGAGGAACAATGCCGCTATGATGAGTGCCTTACGCTTCATTTCAATGACTCAAGGAGTGCTTTTTTCACATATTCTTCAAGGCTCATGCCCCGCAGGTCCTTTTCAGGGTACAGCCGGCCGCCGGCCGCGTTTTCATGGCCGCCGCCGTTGAAATACTTCACGGCGCACTTCTGGGCGCTTGTGCCCTTTTTGGAGCGAAGGGACACGCGGAAATGGTCCTTATCCTCCTTCAGAAGGAGCGACAGCCTCACTTCCCCGATGGAAAGGGGCACGTTCACAAGGCCTTCAGTTTCCCCTTCCCTGAGGTCAAAGCGCTTCTGGATATCCTTAGTGAGTATCATATAGGCCGCACCGCCCGGAAGGATAACCAGCCCCTCATTTTGCATGTAGCCCATGACTCTCACCCTGTTTTCCCGGTAGCTGAAGTAAATCTTCTGGAGAACGGCGTCACGGTCTACCCCGCTTGCGATGAGTTCCGATGCCATTGTAAAAGTTGAGGGGAACACGGAGTTTGCAAAGTTGTTGGTGTCCGTGGTCATGCCGGTAAGGAGGGCCTCCCCCGTTTCATTGTCCCTCATGTCCCAGCCCATGGCCTTCAGAATCCAGAACGTAAGTTCAGAAGCCGATGAAATGTCCGGGGTGGAGAACACAAGGTCAAAACTTGCGGTATCCGGATTGAGATGGTGGTCTATGAGAACCTTGGTGGCCGATGACCCGGCAAGGGCTTCACCCAGGACATCCGTACGTGAGAAGGCGTTGCAGTCCATCAGGATTACAAGGTCCGCGTCCTCTGATTTCCCCCAGAGATACCTGAGGGAGGGATTCAGGACAAACTCAAGGTTTTCCGGAATGGCATCCGGGAACATGCACACCACGTCCTTTCCCAGTTCTCTTTTGAGGTACAGGCCCATGGCTGTGATGCAGCCGATGGCGTCTCCGTCCGGGTGCACGTGACCCGCCAGGGCCACCTTTCGGGCGTTCCCTAGCAGTTTCTTAAGGCCGTCTATTTTCTCCTGACTTATGCAGCTGGTCATACGCGTGCGGTTTGCATCGGCAAATTTACAAAAGATTATTGCTTTTGAGAAACCTTTTTTTTAACTTTGCGAGAAGTTTTGATAATTGTAAAACACTAAAATAATGAACAAATCCGTAAAAATCGCCCTTGAGGTTGTTCTTGCAGCAATCATTGTACTTCTTGTCTGGCTCACCGTAAAGAGCATCCAGAAGCCCGTGAAATTTAACAATGAGGTTGCAGCACGCTCCCAGGTGGCCATCCAGCGCCTCAAGGACATCCGTACCCTCCAGGTTGCTTTCAAGAGTGAAAACGGCCGTTTCAGCCCCACCATTGACTCCCTCAAGCTCTTCTATGAGGAAGGCAAGATGAACATCGTGATGCAAATCGGCTCAAACGATGACTCCATTGCCGTTGCAAACACGGAAGCCATCAAGAAGGCAAACCGCAAGCTTAAACCCGCAGAGCTCACCGCAAAGCTCCAGGAAGCGTACAACAACGGCCAGAAGGTTGTGTTCTCCACCGTTACGGCTATCCCCGTGAAGGACACCCTCTTCCACAACCGTCCGGATTTCTGCATTGACTCCCTCAAATACATTCCTTTCTCCGGTGGTCAGGAGGTTGAAATGGAATCGGCAATCAAAACCGTATCCGGTGTCCAGGTTCCCCTGTTTGAAGCCCGTATGCCTTACAGGGCTCTGTGCAAAGGCCTTGACAACCAGCTCCGCATCAACCTGGACTCAGACCGCAAGGACCAGAACAAGTATGAGGGTCTCCAGGTTGGCAGCGTAACCGCTCCTAACAACAATGCCGGTAACTGGGAATAGCAGTACTGGCCTCAGTACAGGAATATCCATTCAAGTGTGCTTGAGTGGATATTCTTTTAATGCGTCCCCCTGGATAGGCAGTGAGAAGGTTTTCACCACCCCTGAGTTTCAGCGCAGGTACTCTACGGTGGACATTTCCCTCCTTACCCCCAAGGTAGCGCTGGTGCCGGAGCCTTTCTTCAATCCGGATCAGGCGCGTGCCGCCCTCGAAGAGGTTGTGGCGCTTTCCCCCGGAGACATTGTGGAATACGTCCCCGTGCCGTCCCTGGCTTCCGTTCTGGTATATTCCAACTCCATTGGGGAATCCCTTTCAAAGGTCCTGGCAAACACCGTCCTCCCCACTTCCGGTCAGAGCGTGCGCGTGCTTCCGGAAATGTATTATCTTCTTAAGGAACTGGACGGCATTTCAGAGTATAACAAGATTGTGGCTTCCTGGGCCGACGGCTGGCTGCACCTTGTGATAGCCCAGGGCAAGAGCCTTTCCCTTTGTAACACTTTCCAGGCCCCGGATTTCACCACCGCGCAGTACTTCCTTTTCCTTGCCATGCGCAGGCTCCAGCTTAATCCGGAGGTATCTACGGTATGTTTCCGCACTCCCCTCACCCCGGAAGCGGAAATGTCCCTTTACCGTTACTTCAAGTCCGTTTCCCGCCTATGAGGATAATCGGCGGAAAATTAAAGGGGAAAGTTATCCTTCCCCCGTCCGGATACAAAGCCCGTCCCACTACAGATTTTGCAAAGGAGGGGCTTTTCAATATCCTTGACAATGAATATGAGTTTCAGGACCTCAAGGTTCTGGACCTTTTTGGAGGCACGGGCTCCATTGCCTTTGAGTTCGCTTCCCGTGGCGCCGCACGTGTATATTCAGTTGAGATGGCACGTGAGAATGCGTCTTTCATCAAGACTGAGGCCGCCCGGTTAGGGCTTGGGAATGTCACCATGGTCCGTGATAACGTCTTTGACTTCCTCCCCATCTGCCGGGAGAAGTTTGACATCATCTTTGCAGATCCACCCTACGCCCTGGAAGGCCTGGAAACCATCCCGGACCTTGTTTTCTCCTTTGATCTGCTTCACCCTGAGTGCTATTTCATTTTAGAACACGGGGATGAGCACTCATTCGTGACCCACCCCCGTTTTGTGAAGGAGCGCCATTACGGCCGCGTCCATTTCTCCTTTTTCGCCTAAAGCCCCTGGGCTTTGGCTTCATCCCAGATGGCATCCATGTCGGCCAGAGTGAGGTCTGAAAAGTGGAGGCCTTTGCGGAGAGTCTGCTCTTCAAGATAGGTGAAGCGGCGGCGGAATTTCTCTGAACTGCGGCTGAGGGCCGTCTCCGGATCAACTCCGTAGAGGCGGGCGGCGTTTATGACGGCAAAAAGAAGGTCCCCGAACTCCATCTCAAGCTGCTCCGGTGAGGCTCCTGCGGCGGCCTCAGATACTTCAGCACACTCCTCCTTCACTTTGTCCCACACGTCTTCCTTCTTTTCCCAGTCAAAGCCGCAGCCGCGGGCTTTTTCCTGCATTGAGAGAGCCTTGAGCATGGCCGGCATGGCCTTGGGGATGCCTGCCATAACGCGCTTGTTGCCGCCTTTTTCCTTGGCTTTCACAAGCTCCCAGGTATCGGCAATCTCCTTGGCGGTAGTCTCCTTTCCGGCTTCAGGGCCGAAAACGTGAGGGTGGCGAAACACCATTTTGTCACAGACTTTGTTTATGCTGTCGGCAATGTCAAAGGCGCCTTCTTCCTGGCCGATTCTGGCATAGAACACCATGTGGTACAGGAGGTCTCCAATTTCCTTGGCGGTTCCGGGGCGATCTCCTTCCAGGATGGTTTCGCTGAGCTCATACACCTCTTCCTCCGTGAGGCGACGGATAGAGTCAAATGTCTGTTCAGCGTTCCACGGACATTTTTCCCGGAGGGTGTCCATTATGTCAAGTAATCGGCCGAAAGCCTGGAGTTTTTCTTCTCTTGAATGCATTTCCTCTCTTTTTGCTGTGCAAATATAACACAAAAAATGCTATCTTTGTTTTCTAATGACCAATCTCCACTTCA
>JAFZML010000106.1 GCA_017553255.1 Bacteroidales bacterium
ACATAAAACCACATAATTATGGTAAGAGTAAAACCGTTTGCGGCAATAAGGCCGCCCAAGAATCTGGTGACTGAAGTAGCGGCGCCGCCGTACGATGTCCTGAACTCTCAGGAAGCGCTGGCCATGGCCGGAGAAAAGAGCCTCCTGCATATCACAAAGCCGGAAATTGACTTCAAACCCATTGCCGGGGAGCATGAGCAGCGCACCTATGACAAGGCGGTGGAGAACTTCAAGGCCTGGAAAGAAAAGGGCTGGCTTGTACGTGAGGAGAAGGAGAAGTACTATGTGTACGCCCAGACTATGGGTGAACGCACCCAGTACGGCATTGTGCTTTGCGCCCACACTGATGACTATGCCCAGGGCATAATCAAGAAGCATGAGCTCACCCGCAAGGACAAGGAGGATGACCGCATGATTCACGTCCGCATCCAGAACGCCAACATAGAGCCGGTGTTCTTTGCATACAAGGACAACGCGGAACTTAACGCCATCATTGCCGCAGCTGCAGCCGGTGAGCCGGAGTACAAATTTGTGGATGAGAACAACTTCACTCACACTTTCTGGGTAATCTCAGATGATGCCACCATTGCCCGCATTACGGAAATCTTTACCAAGGATATAGACGCCTTCTATGTGGCCGATGGTCACCATCGCACCGCCGCGGCCGCACGCGTTGGCGCAGAGAAAAAAGCTCAGAATCCTCACCACACGGGAAATGAGGAATACAACTGGTTCATGGCCGTTTGTTTCCCTCAAAGTCACCTCGCAATCATTGATTATAACCGTGTGGTGAAGGACCTGAACGGTCTCTCCACCAAGGATTTCTTCAAGGCTCTGGAAGAGGACTTTGACATTGAATGCAAGTGTGACTGCACCAAGGATGGCGGCAAGTGCTCCTGCGAGTATCCCTGCCACTGCAAGTGCTCAGAGATCTATCATCCTTCAGGCCTTCACAACTTCTCCATGTACATTGAGGGTGTGTGGTACAGCCTTACCGCAAAGCCCGGAAGGTATGATGACTCAGATCCCATCGGCGTTCTGGACGTCACCATACTCAGCAATCTGGTACTGGATAAGATACTCGGCATAAAGGACCTCCGCACATCAAACCGCATAGACTTTGTGGGCGGTATCCGCGGCCTTGGAGAGCTTTCACGCCGCGTAGATTCCGGAGAAATGAAGGTGGCCTTTGCGCTTTATCCCGTTTCCATGGACCAGCTCATCCGCATTGCAGATACCGGCAACATCATGCCTCCCAAAACAACGTGGTTTGAGCCCAAGCTCCGCAGCGGCCTTGCCATCCACAGTCTGGACTAGGTTGGCGCATGTCCCGTTGAATGGAATTAACTGATTATCAGCGTTTTACACGAACTGCCCTGCTGGATTTTCAGCAGGGCAAATTGCATATATTATTGTGGTTCAATTATTTACATTCAACGCCCGTAAACGTCCACAGCACCACGCCCACGGAAACGGACACGTTGAGGGAGTGTTTGGTGCCGCACTGGGGAATTTCCAGGGAAAAGTCACAGGCATCTACAACTTCCTGCTGCACGCCGTCTACTTCATTGCCGAATACCAGCGCGTATTTCCGGCCGGGCTCACTATGGAAAGCGTCCAGCTTCACAGAGTTGACGGTTTGTTCCACGGCAATGACGGTGTACCCGGAAGCCTGAAGCTGCCGGACAAGCGCCACGGCGTCTTCCACGTGCTCTGACGGAATAACTTCCTCTGCGCCAAGTGCCACCTTGCGGAGCTCTGGTGACGGCGGCACGGGGCATATCCCGCATAGATACACCTTATCCACGCCAAAAGCGTCTCCGGTGCGGAAGGCGCTGCCAACGTTATGGGCGCTCCGGACATTGTCCAGCACCAGCACAATGCCGCTGCGGGGGCGGGTGCTGCGATACTCGTCGGCCGATATCCTGCCCAGTTCCCTGTTTAGAAGTTTTCTGTCTTTCACGTCTGCAAAGTTAAATAAATTACTGTATCTTTGTAAAGCAAATAATATCCACATGAAAAAAGATACTCAACTTTTTGATTTAATCAAGAAGGAGCATGAGCGTCAGGCCGCGGGGCTTGAACTCATTGCATCTGAAAACTATGTAACCGATGAAGTCCTTTCCGCAATGGGCTCCGTTTGCACAAACAAATATGCCGAGGGCTACCCCGGCAAACGCTACTACGGCGGCTGCGAGGTAGTGGACAAGATAGAGCAGCTTGCAATTGACCGCGTAAAGGCCCTCTATGATGCCGAATACGCCAATGTCCAGCCCCACTCCGGCGCCCAGGCAAACATGGCCGTAACCATGGCTATCCTCAAACCCGGAGACACCTTCATGGGCCTTGACCTCTCCATGGGAGGTCACCTCACTCACGGCAGCCCCGTCAACGCCAGCGGCATCCTCTACAATCCCGTAGCTTACGGCCTCAACCCGGAAACCGGCCGCGTAGACTACGACGAAATGGAGCGCAAAGCCCTGGAGTGCAAGCCAAAGCTCATAATCGGCGGAGCATCGGCATATTCCCGCGAATGGGATTATGAGAGAATGCGCAGGATTGCCGATAAAGTTGGCGCCATCCTATGGATTGATATGGCCCATACCGCCGGTCTCATTGCCGCTGGTCTCCTCAAGAACCCCGTAAAATACGCTCACATAGTCACTTCCACCACCCACAAGACGCTTCGCGGTCCCCGCGGCGGCATCATCCTGATGGGCAAGGACTTTGAGAATCCCTGGGGCCTCACAACGCCAAAGGGAGAGGTAAAGATGATGAGCGCTATCCTTAATTCGGCCGTCTTCCCCGGCATCCAGGGAGGCCCGCTGGAGCACGTGATTGCCGCCAAGGCCGTGGCCTTCTGGGAGGCCGCCCAGCCGGAATACGTGGAGTACCAAAAACAGGTAGTGGCAAACGCTGCCGCAATGTGCCGGGAGTTCATAAACAAGGGATACAAGATTATCTCCGGCGGCACGGATAACCACCTCATGCTCATAGACTTAAGGGGCAAGTTTGAGAATCTCACCGGCCGCGTGGCGGAAAAAGAACTTGTAAGGGCCGATATCACCGTGAACAAGAATATGGTGCCCTTCGACTCCCGCAGCGCCTTTGCAACTTCCGGCCTCAGGGTTGGAACACCCGCCATCACTTCAAGGGGCTTTGAAGAAAAGGACATGAAAACCATAGTGGACCTCATTGACACCGTCCTTGA
>JAFZML010000107.1 GCA_017553255.1 Bacteroidales bacterium
CGCCGTCAGTTCCGTGAGATTGCAGGCATCCTTGAAGGAAAGCAGCGTCCGGATTACACTTCCTGCGTACGCATTTCCACCAAGGCCGCACAGCATGAGATGATATTCCCTTCACTCCTTGCCATCATCGTTCCCATGCTGGTAGGCGTGATACTTGGCCCTGCGGGCGTTATCGGCCTCCTTGCCGGTGGCCTTGGCGCAGGCTTTGTCCTGGCCATCTTCCTTGCCAACTCCGGTGGCGCCTGGGACAACGCCAAGAAGTTCGTTGAGGAAGGTCACTTTGGCGGCAAGAACTCCTCCAGCCACCACGCCACCGTTGTGGGTGACACCGTGGGTGACCCCTTCAAGGACACCTCCGGCCCTTCCCTCAACATCCTCATCAAGCTTATGAGCATGGTCTCCATCGTGATGGCCGGCTTAACCGTCATGTTGCACTAATACTTCTCCCCTTGCGGTGGAGGTTAAATTGTTGATTCACAGTGCGTTATAAAAGTGTCTACTAGAAAAAGTTCTGGTAGATACCTTTGTAAATGGTTGATTGTGAGGTGTTTAGCCTCCACTATTTCCGGGCGCTTACGGTAATGTGGATTCTCCTCTGCGGTTCAAGTGCGCCTAATGTGCAAAAAATACTGCACGTTAGGCGCATTTTTGGCGTTTTTTGCGCTTAACGTGCATGCAAAACTGCACGTTAGGCACACACCCTAATAGTTCTCCCCTTGTGGTGGCGTTTAAGTTGTTGATTCACAGTTGATTACGAGAGTTTCTAGTAGAAAAAGTTCTACTAGAAACCCTTATAATTAACTGACTATCAGAGATTTAGATTCCACCAGACTGGGCCTCATTGTGGAAGTATTAGTGTCAAAACCTGTAGCCGCCCGCGGCTGAACCCCGTAAGGGCAAATGTCCCCTGGGGGACTATAGGGGGTAAAGCTAGCCCCGGCTTGCCGGGAGGGGCCCGCTGGCCGAAGGACAGTGGGAGGGACGAAGTGAGCGTCAGCGAACGAAGGGTTTTGACACCAATACTTCCGCAATGCAGCCAAACCTCCAAAAAAATAGTTATCTTTGTGGGCTATAAGAAAGATACGCAATGAAAGAAGCCATTGAAAGAATATTCAAGGAGCTGGAGGAGCTGAAGGCCACCAGCCAGAAAGAGGCCGAAGACGCCCGTATACGTTTCCTTGGAAAGAAGGGTGAAGTCACCGCCCTTATGGATGAGTTCCGTAACATTGCCCCGGAGCTCAAAAGGGAGTACGGCAAAAAGCTCAATGATCTTAAGCAGTATACCATTGCAAAGATAGAGGAACTCAAGGCCGCCGCAGAAAGCGCCGCCGTGGCCGATGCCCCCAAGGAGGACCTTTCAATGCCCGGAGACGCCTTCCCGCTGGGTTCCAGGCATCCCGTCTCCATTGTGCGCCAGCAAATTGTGGATATCTTCCGCAAGTTTGGATATGATGTGGCGGAGGGCCCTGAAATTGAGGACGACTACCATGTGTTTGAAGCCCTCAACTTCCCGCCCAATCACCCGGCACGTGAGATGCAGGACACTTTCTTTGTAAGCACAGGCCATCTCAATCCGCTTCTTCTCCGCACCCACACTTCCTCCGTGCAGGTACGCACAATGGAAAGCCAGCCGCTTCCCATCCGTGTGGTTTGCCCCGGACGCGTGTTCCGCAATGAGGCAATATCGGCCCGAGCACACTGCATCTTCCATCAGGTGGAAGGCCTTTACATTGATAAGGACGTCACTTTCGCAGACCTCAAGCAGGCCATCCTTCTGTTTGCCCGTGAGATGTTTGGCGCAGACACCCAGATCCGTATGAGGCCGTCATATTTCCCGTTCACTGAGCCTTCCGCAGAGGTAGACGTTTCCTGCAACATCTGCAAGGGCAAGGGCTGCAACATCTGCAAAGGCACCGGTTGGCTGGAAATCATGGGCTGCGGTATGGTAGACCCTAACGTTCTCAAGGCCAGCGGAATAGATCCTTCACAGTACAGCGGCTTTGCTTTTGGCATGGGCGTAGAGCGCATAGCCATGCTCAAGTGGCAGGTCAATGACCTCCGCCATTACTTTGAGAACGACATGCGCTTCCTCCAGGAATTCGCAACTGCCACGGAAGTCTAATCCGTGAAAGCCCGTCAGGTACTCATATTCCTTCTGAGCGTGTTTGCCGCCCTGGGCGTGCTGTGGCTGGTTATGCCGGCAAACGGCATAGCCGCGGGGCCGCTTACCCTCCGCTTCAGCTCCATGCAGGGGATGCTCCGGGATGCAAATGAGACCAAAGTGGATGTAGACTCCGTGCTCAACGCCGTCCAGGAGCGTTTCCGCATGAAGCAGGACACCCTGGAGTACTACAGGCAGTTCTTTACGGAAAACCCGGACCGGATATATCTTCCCGGAGACAACGTAGATTTCTTCCGCCCGGTATTCAAGGATTTTGAGGCGCCTGGCTTAAGCCGCGTTATCCACTACGGAGACTCCCAGATAGAGCTGGACCGCATCTCCCAGGACCTCCGCGAAGCCCTTCAGGACAGGTTCGGGGGCAACGGAACGGGCCTTTTCCCGGCGCTGAGCAACGTCCCTTCGGCCAGCATAAGCAAGGTGGCAAGCGGCGGCTTTGTGCAGTACACAATGTACGGAGACTCTACCACAATGCGTGCCGGTCACAGCCGCTATGGCATTCTGGCCCAGGTGGTTACGCTCACCGGCGGCGGCACGGTAACGTTACGTCCCACTCCCAATAAGAATGCCCGTGAAAGGGTTCACAGCTTTGAGTCCGTCACCCTTCTCTACGGCCGTCCAAGCGGCGGTTTTTCCGTCAAGGCTGTCTCTGACACCCTTAAGCCCGTCCCCGTTGAGGAAGTAGGGGAGAGCGGCCTCCGCAAAGTCACCTGGCACTTTGGAAAGCCCGTCCAGAAGGCTGTCCTCCGCTTCCAGGGTAATGCGGAGATTTATGGAATTTCGGCCGATCCTGATAATGGCGTCCAGGTGGACAATATCCCCCTCAGGGGCTGCTCAGGCACTATTTTCAACCGCATCAATAAGGCTCTTATGGCCGATTGTATGGAAATGATGGACGCCCGTCTCATCATCCTTCAGTTTGGCGGCAACTATATGCCCGTGGTGCGCAACACCAAGGTTATAGAGCAGTATCAGGAGCAGATAGAGGCCCAGATCCGGTACTTCCATGAGGTTGCGCCGGAGGCAAGGATCCTGTTCATCGGCCCGTCCGATATGGGAAAGAGCGTGGGCGGCAGAATTGTCACCTGGCCGCACCTGCCGGAGCTGGTAGATTCCCTCAAGGCAACGGCTCTCCGCAACGACGCCGCCTACTGGGACCTCTTCCGCATGATGGGCGGAGAAAACTCCATGGGTCAGTGGGTGAAGCACAATCCTCCCTATGCAGGGCCGGATTACATCCACTTCACCCCGGCGGGCGCCCAGAAGGTTGGAGATGCCCTTTCCAATTCCCTCCTTACCTATTACGATTATTACCGCCTGGTCAAGTGAAGCGCCTCATTATCATCACTTTGCTTGTCTTGGCCATGCCCTGCGCCGCCCAGGTCCCGCCCGTGCTCCGGCCCCGCGGCCTGGAAGGGGAGAGCGAGACATTTGCCGCCTTCCGCCTTAAACTGGACTCGCTGGTGTATGACGGCGCCGGGGACGTACGTATCCTCCACGTAGGCGGGTCCCACGTCCAGGGCGGCACCTGGAGTGACCGTCTCCGCACCCGCTTTCTCTCCCTCAGATACGGTCTTGACGGTGGCAGGGGCCTGGTTTTCCCGTTTGCTGCAGCCCTCACAAACACCCCCGTCAGTTACACAACCTCCTACTCCGGCTTGTGGGATTCCCATAATTGCATAAAGGCCGATGGAGAGGACCTCGGCCTCACCGGCATCGCCGTAGAAGTAAAAGACACTGCCTCCCGCGTTGCCATAGACCTTGCCCGCACCGGAGGCCCCGTCCTCAGGCAGAGTTACGCCTTCAACCGCGTAGACGTCCTTGGTGAGGGGGAAATGGAGCCCGTTCTGCTGCTTCAGGGCCGGGACACCGTTTACGGGGTCAAGGGTCACCATTTCAGCCACTTTGATCTCCCGTACTACACGGATTGGCTCCAGCTCTTTTTCAAGGGTGAGGGCTCCTACACCCTCCGCGGCCTCTACCTGGACCGTACCGGCGGCGGCCTCACGTACTCCGAAGCCGGAATCAACGGGGCGTCGTCCTCTTCATGGGCCAGATGCGCCCTTTGGGCCGATGACCTCCGCCGCGTAATGCCGGACCTTGTGGTATTCTCAATCGGCATAAACGATATCCAGGGAAGGGATTTTGACCCCCGCCGGTTCAAGGAACACTACCGATTCCTCCTCCGCCAGGTAAGGGATGTCAATCCCCGCTGCGCCGTCCTGTTTTCCGGGATAAACGACAGCTATTTCAAGGGCAAGTACGTGAATCCGCACACGCCGGACGTGGAAGAGGCCTTCCGTGAACTCGCGGCCGAATTTGACGGCGTTTTCTGGGATATGTATGAGGTGATGGGCGGCGCCGGCTCCTCAGACTCCTGGCGCGAAGCCGGCCTCATGCAGCAGGACCGCGTCCATTTCACTCCCGCCGGCTACCGCCTCATGGGAGATCTTCTCTTTGATGCAATAATGGCTTGTTGTCCTAATGTCATACCGAGCGAGCGAAGCGAGTCGAGCGTATCTCATGCCATTTCCAAACCATGACAATTGTGGACATCATACGGGATTTTGCACTGAGCCTTGTCTCCTTTGACCAGGCCCACCCGCTGCTGTTCACCCAGTTCTACTTCTGGGCGTTCTTCGCGCTGGTGTTTGCAGCGTTCTCGCTATTCCACAGCAAGGTGCTTCTGCGAAACGGCTTCCTCTTTGCCGTGTCCCTTTTCTTCTATTACAAAACCAGCGGCGTGTTCCTGGCGCTCCTGGTCTTTGTGATAGTGTATAACTACTTTGCCGCCAAGTGGTTGCACCGGCTCAAAAAGGAGGGATGGAGATCGGCCATAACCGCCCTCAGCGTTGTCATAGACCTTGGTGTCCTGGCGTATTTCAAGTACGCTTACTTCATAACGGACTTCGTGAACAACCTCTTCGGCCTGTCCATAGAGGTTCATGACGTCCTTGGGGAATTCCTCAACGCCCTAACCGGCACATCCGTTTTCCGTGTGGATGCCATCATCCTGCCCGTAGGCATCTCTTTCTTCACCTTCCAGGCGGTGAGCTACATTGTGGACGTGAAGCGCAGGAAGATTGCCCCGGTGCGGAACTTCCTGGACTTTGGATTCTACCTCAGCTTCTTCCCGCAGCTGGTGGCTGGTCCCATCGTGAGGGCCGTAGAGTTTGTGGAACAGCTTCATAAGCCCTACAACCTTAGCCGCAGGTGGTTTGGCATTGCCATTTTCTGGATAATGAACGGCCTCCTGAAAAAGCTGATTTTGGCCGATTACATGGCCGTGAACTTCGCCGACCGTGTCTTTGAGAACCCGCTGCTGTATAGCGGCTTTGAGAATCTGGCGGCCCTTTTCTGCTATTCCCTGCAGGTCTATGCCGATTTCTCCGGCTACACAGACATCGCTACCGGCGTTGCCATGCTCATGGGCTTTTACCTGCCCAAGAACTTCAACTCCCCGTACAAGGCACCCAATACGCAGGATTTCTGGCGCCGCTGGCACATGACTCTGAGCCGATGGCTCCGCGACTACCTTTACATTCCCCTTGGCGGCAACCGTAATGCATCGGCCGGAACCTATATTATAATTGTGGCCATTGCCGTGATTGGAAGCTTCCTCAGCGGCTCCTGGTGGGTTGCGGCGGCAGTTTTTGCGCTGGCTGCGGGCATCGGCATCTGGGCCTGGCTTAAGCCCGGGGACCGCAAGCTCATCACCACCAATATCAACTCCATGAACACCATGCTCCTTGGCGGCCTTTGGCACGGAGCAAGCTGGAATTTCATGATCTGGGGCGGCCTCAACGGCATTGGAATGGTGATTTACAAGATCTGGACCAAGCGCAGCATGGGGGTAAAGATGCTGATAATAAGCCTTGTAACGGTCCTTTGCGGCACCCTCTCCCTAACGCTCCATTATCCCGTCTGGAACCTCTTCTTTGTCTGGACCCTGATAATCTGGCTTGGCACCCTGGTGAGATTTTTATACTGTTTGAGATTCTCTCCTTCACTACGTTCAGTCGGAATGACAGAAGCGGTCGCCCCCGGCGTTTCCTCATCGGTCATCCCCAGGACTACTACTGTCATACCGAGCGAAGCGAGCGTATCTCATGCCATAAAGTGGCTCTCAAACGCGTGGGCAATATTCCAGACCTTCGTGTTCATCACGTTCACCCGCCTTTTCTTCCGCAGCGGCTCCAACCTGGATCCGGCCCTGGCCAACGAGCAGGCCTGGAACACCGCCAAGAACATGGTGAACCAGATAGGCTCCCACTGGGACCTTCACCTGCTGCCGGCAATGATTCACCAGCACCGCGCCGTGCTCATCCTCTTTGTGGCGGGGATGCTCATCCACTGGCTCCCGGAGCGCTTCAAACGCCGCTACCGCCTCACTTTCAGCGCCCTTCCGCTGCCCGTCATGGCCCTGGTAGTAGTCCTCATCATAGTCTTCTTCTACCAGTTCATCACCGCGGACCTCCAGTCCTTCATCTACTTCCAGTTCTAGCCTGGCGCGTAAAGCATTGACTCTGTGTTACTTATAAAATATCGGGTGCACCTGGAAGTGCACCCGAGAAGTTGTAAGTCACTGTGTGTTAGGTGGTTATGCGCCAGGGGTTAAGCCAGGAGATTTGTGAGCGCCACAAAGTCTTCCACGGAAAGCTGCTCAGGGCGCTGGGAGAAGACGGGCTGGGAGAGGAAGGCCGATAATTCTTCCGGAGACCATCCCTCGCGGCCAGCCTTTGCGGCAGCAAGGGGCTTCAGTGGATTCCGCATCATCTTTCGGCGCTGGCCAAAGGCCGTTTTCACTACGGTCTTGAAGAGTTTTTCATCGCAGCCGAGCGATGTGCGGCCATTGCGGCGTAACCTTATCACGGCACTCTCCACCTTTGGCGGCGGGGCAAAGCAGCCGGAGCCAACAGTGAACAGATACTCAATGTCATACCAGGCCTGCAGAAGCACTGAGAGGATGCCGTATGTTTTGGACCCGGGCTTTTCCGCAATGCGTTCCGCCACTTCTTTCTGAACCATCCCCACCACCTGCGGGATGTGGTCCTTATGGTCCAGGACTTTGAAGAAAATCTGTGATGAGATATTGTATGGGAAATTGCCAATTACACAGAAGTCTCCGGGAAAGATCCGCTCCAGCGGCAGTGTGAGAAAATCCGCCTCCATAAGCCGCCCCTGCATACCCTGGAAATGTGTGAGAAGATACTCAACGCTCTCCGTATCAATCTCCACCAGCTTCAGGTCAATGTCTTCCCTCTCCAGCAGGTACTGGGTAAGCACTCCCATCCCCGGGCCAACTTCCAGGACAGGGGTTTTAGATTCTTCGCTTCGCTCAGAATGACAAGAGGACTCAGGACAATGGGGCTCAGAATGACAAAGAGAATCAGAATGACTTTTGTCATCCTGAGGAGCCAACGGCGACGAAGGATCTAACGCATCTACGATAGCGCGGGCTATTTTCTGGTCCGTGAGAAAATGCTGCCCCAGGGCTTTCTTTGCGCGTACTTCCATGCGGAAAAGCTTAGACTGCCTTTGCCCTGGCGCGGCGGCGGGAAACAAGTGCCCAGACGGCCCAGAGGGCGGTAATGACAAGGCACATTGGAACGCCCACGGTGAGGATTTCACGCCACATCTGGGCGGCGCCGCCGGTCTGGGACAGCGCCGTGAAAAACGGGAACTGCCAGGTAAGTTCCCCGTTTATCACATGATCTACAATGAGCATTATGGAGCCGCCCCAGAGCATTTTCTCAAGGGTTTTAAGGGAATCCGGTACCGGCTTTCCGGAGAGTTTTCTATATGCGGTGGTTGCAATTGCCTGAACCAGGGGTGCTACAAAACATGCCATAGTGTTAAATTTTCCGCAAGATACGCAATTTTTTGCTAACTTTGTGGGTTAAGAATACTCTAAACTCAAAATATGTACAGGACACACACATGCGGGGAACTCCGCATTGAAAACAAAGGGCAGCAGGTTACCCTGGCCGGATGGGTCCAGAAAGCCCGCAAACTTGGCGGTATGACATTCATTGACCTCAGGGACCGCTATGGCGTCACCCAGTTGGTAGTTGAGGCCGATGCTCCCGCAGATCTTGTGGAAGCCGCCACCTCCCTTGGCCGTGAATTTGTGATCCAGGCCACAGGTGAAGTAGTAGAGCGCCAGGCCAAAAACGCCAAGATGCCCACAGGAGACATTGAGATAAAATTATCGGCCATAAATATCCTCAACAAGAGCGTCACCCCGCCCTTCACCATTGAGGAAGAGAGTGACGGCGGTGAGGACCTCCGTATGAAGTACCGTTACCTGGACCTCAGGCGCGGTCCGCTCCAGAGGGCGCTGGCTCTCAGGCACAAGGTTGCCCATGAGTGCCGAAACTATCTGGACTCCAAGGGCTTCATGGAAATTGAGACCCCTTATCTTATCAAGTCCACTCCGGAAGGCGCCCGTGACTTTGTGGTTCCTTCACGTATGAACCCCGGTCAGTTCTACGCCCTTCCCCAGAGCCCCCAAACCTTCAAGCAGCTCCTTATGGTGGCAGGCTATGACCGCTACTTCCAGATTGTGCGCTGCTTCAGGGACGAGGATCTCCGCGCAGACCGTCAGCCGGAATTCACCCAGATAGACTGCGAGATGTCATTTGTGGAGCAGGAAGATGTCCTTAATATGTTCGAGGGCATGATGAGAACCCTCTTCAAGAACGTCCTGGGCGTGGATATCCCCAACCCGCTTCCGCGCATGAGCTGGTACGACGCCATGGATAATTACGGCAGTGACAAACCGGATGTCCGCTTTGGCATGAAGATCCATGAGATAACATCCGTTGCAAAGGGCAAGGGCTTCTCCGTGCTTGACGATGCTCCCTATATCGGCGCAATCTGCGTCCCCGGCGCCGCGGAATACACCCGCAAGCAGATAGACGAGCTCACAGAATGGGTAAAACGCCCTCAGGTTGGTGCCAAGGGCCTTATCTACATTCGCGTAAATGCCGATGGCTCCTTCAAGAGCTCCATCGATAAATTCTATGGTGCCGATGACCTGGCCGCCATTACAGCCGCAGCAGAGGCCAAGCCCGGAGACCTCATTATTGTGATGAGCGGCGCAAAGCGCAAAACCCAGACCATGCTGGGCGTGCTACGCCTGGAGATGGGCGGCCGCCTTGGTTTCCGCAATCCCAAGGAGTTCGCTCCGCTTTGGATTGTGGACTTCCCGCTGCTTGAATGGGACGACGAAACAGGGCGTTTCTACGCCATGCACCACCCCTTCACCGCCCCCAAGCCGGAGCATGAAAAGTGGTTCTACAGCAACGCCAAGGAGGATCTGGAGCGCGTCTGCGCCAACGCATATGACTTTGTGCTCAACGGCAATGAACTTGGCGGCGGCAGCATCCGTATCCACAATGCCGATATGCAAAAGCGCATGTTCGAGGTTCTTGGAATAGGCCCTGAGGAGGCCGAGTATAAATTTGGCTTCATCATCAACGCCTTCAAGTTTGGCGCCCCGCCTCACGGAGGTCTGGCATTCGGCTTTGACCGCGTGTGCGCTCTCATGGGCGGCCAGGACACCATCAGGGATTACATCGCCTTCCCCAAGAACAATCAGGGCCGTGACGTTATGATTGACTCCCCGTCCCAGATTGACCAGATTCAGCTGGATGAGCTCCAGATAGCCCTTAACGTCAAAGA
>JAFZML010000108.1 GCA_017553255.1 Bacteroidales bacterium
GGTGGGAATGCCGTTCACCTTTTCAACCATCTTCTTTACGGAAGCGGGGGTGTCGTCTGAGGAAAGGGTGGTTTGGTCCATTATGCCGAAGCATGCCTTGTAAAGATCATCGGAGGCAATGTTCTCAAGGTTCTGGGCAATGATGGCAAGCTGGCGGTCAATGGCCTCTTTGTCAGGCGTATAGCCGTATTTTGCAGATAGTGACATAGTTGTTATGCTTTAATTTGAATTTTGAATCCTTCATCTATGAGAGGCTGCACAAGGGAGCGCATTTCCTCCGCGGTATATTTTGCAAGCCCCTTCATGGGTGTTTCACGGTCTATGGTGTAAACCTGGATTTCCCGGGGCCGAAGCTTTCTTACGATCTCCATCCATCCCTTCACCCAGTCCTCCGTGGCCCAGAGAGGGCCCTTAAGGAACATTGTCTGGAGGATGAAATTACCCTCAAAACGGGCCATGGAGGCCACCACATCCGCCACGTGATACTCCCCTGCCGGACGGTTTATTAGGGCAACCTTTGCATCCGTTGGGGCATCCAGCTTAAGGATGGGATTATCCACCTTCCTCAGCGCCTCGAAGATCTCCGGAACGCCGCATCGGGTGGCGTTTGTGAGCACGGAAACCTTTGCCCCGGGATAGTACAAATCCCTGAGCCTGAGAGTTATGTCAATGATGGCGGGGAATTCCGGATTAAGGGTGGGTTCACCGTCTCCGGAGAAAGTAATGGAATCAATGGGAGTTCCTGCAGCCTTGCATTCCCGGAGCTTTTCTTCCAGCGCATCCTCAACGTCCCGGGCGCTTGGCAGCGTGCGGTCCTCCAGGCCGTCCTTATTCCAGCCGCACTCACAGTAGATGCAGTCAAAGTTGCACACCTTGCCCTCCCGGGGAAGAAGATTTATTCCCAGGGAGCTTCCCAGCCTGCGGCTGAAAATGGGGCCGAAAACTGTGTCTTCCCTTAGCATAGGCGGATGGAATGAGATACGCTCGACTCGCTTCGCTCGCTCGGTATGACAGAAGAAGGAGCTTCGCCGGGGTTGACAGAAGAAACGTCGCCGGGGAGGATGCGCACCAGGCCGGGGCGCTTGCCGGGCTCTATGGTGCCAAGGCGGCTCTCCAGTCCAAGGAAGCGGGCGCCGTTGAGGCAGGCCCAGGTAAGGACTTCCTGGAGCGGAAGGTCAAAGGCCTTCCTGAGGCACTCTATCTCTGCAATCATTGAAAGCTGGTCATTGGACGACAGGGAATCAGTGCCCACGCAGATGGGGATTCCGCTCTCCCTCATCACGGGGATGGGAGGGAGGGTATTATGAATGAACAGGTTAGACAGCGGACAAACGGCAATGTAGGGGTGCCGGAGCACCTTGCGGGCAAGGGCGGCGCCTTCAGGGGTAAGGCAGCATTCGTGAACCAGAAGTACGTTTCCCGGAACCGGAGCGGGAACCGCTTCAGTGACCCTTTGGAGGAAGTACTCCAGGGAGCTTGTACCCGTAACGGGAGGCGTGGGGATACCGTTACGCACGCGGTTGTCCCACATTGGGCCGCGGCCGTAACGCATCATTTCCTCCTCCTGATCAGATTCCTCACTGTGGAAGGAAAGGAAGCCGCTGCGGAGCCCCGCCGCCGATGACGCCGTCACAAGCTGCGGGCTCATTGTGTAGCAGGAATGAGGCGTGGGGGCGGCGTCAAGGCCATAAGAAACAGCCTTTTCCTGAAGCTCCGTGACATATGCCATAACAGCGTCACATTCAGCGGGATTAGCCCCAAATACCTCAAGGAAACTGCGGGTGTACATGGGGTGGGAGGCCTTTACCTCAAAGGAATCGGCACAATTTGAAATATCGGCCATAGCCTGAACCCCGCTCTCCCACATGGAGTCCATGGCTTCCCTAAGGGCCGCCACCTTGGTTTCCATTGAAGAGGTGTCACGAAGCTCATTTATCTGGTCTATGAAGCCCGCCATGCCCGTTCCCTTGCGGAAAAGGCCCTTCATATAGGAGAGCTCCACGTGGCAGTGGGCGTTCACGAATCCGGGGCAGATTATTCCCTCTTCTACGGGGGGATCGGCCTTTCCGACCTCCAGCACAGTGCCGTCAGGGGCCACATCTACGTAACCGCCCTCTATGGGCTCACCTGCAAGGGTGAAAACTGTTTGGGCCGTGAATCTCATAGGGAATCCGTTACTTCTGTAAGGGTTGTATCCTGAACAGCCAGGGTATCGGCCTTAACTTCAAGCGTGTCCCGGAGGAAAATAAGTGAATCCCTGGGGATAAGTTTGAGGGAGTCTATTTCTTTGTGCATATATGCCGAATCTCCGTCAAAACGCACCTTGAGGGTGTCTACGGGCCTTACGCGGAGCCTGGGGTACTTGGTGGTATCAATCTGCTTGCGGTAGATTGAAAGCATCTTGTCACGCCACTTTTCAAGCTCCACCTCTTTTTTTACGCCCTTCAGTTCCTTCTCTATGCGCTCTGCCACGTTACCCATAATCTTCTCCATTTTCTCAGGTTCCGCCAGGTATTCATGGAGGCTGTAAAGGTAATCGTCGGTGTCATAGCCCTTGGATTCAAGGATGGGCTCGTACACAAGGGAAGTATCGGCCATCTGCTTCAGGGAACGGTCCTGCTTTATCTTCTGGTCCTGGAGGAACATCTGGTAGA
>JAFZML010000109.1 GCA_017553255.1 Bacteroidales bacterium
CGCGTCCTCAATCTTACGGAACAGCAGCACCGCCTCTCCAAGCTGGTGTCCTGCAGGCAGCAGTTCCGCTGCACCAAGCATGGACCAGTCCAAGATGATGCCGGCGGGTGTCTGTGGGGCGCAAACCGCCTCAGCTGAAGCTTCGGCCCCTCCCACTGCCTCCGGCAGCGGGCCCCTCCCTCTTACGCGGCCGAGGGTGGCCACGGGTTTGCCCCCCACAGCACCCGCCGGCACAGTATGCACAGCCAAACCCTCGCCATCTTTGTAGAAATTGACGGTAGGGGTGCCTTCACCGGCGCGATAATCCCAGCCGGCGTTTACGCCAACGCGGAGGATGTCCCTCAGTTTCTGGGCACTGAATGGTGTGAAGGGCTCAAATGCAATTGAGAGGCTTGCGCATATCTGGAGGCAGGTGTAGAGGATGGATGCAGTACGGTCCATATCCTCCTTGGCAACCTTCCAGGGCTCCATGTCGGAGATGTATTTGTTGCCTATGCGGGCCATGTTCATGGCTTCCTTGAGGGCCTCGCGGAAGTGGAAGGTCTCAATGTATTTCTCAAGGGCTTCACGGCAGGGCTTAAGGGCCGCAATTGTCTCTTGGTCAATTGCTTCCGGCTTCAGGTTCTGAGGCACTGCACCGCCGAAGTACTTATGTGTGAGCACCACGGCGCGGTTTACAAAGTTGCCGAAAACAGCCAGAAGCTCAGAATTGTTGCGGCTCTGGAAATCCCTCCAGGTGAAGTCGTTGTCCTTGGTTTCAGGGGCGTTGGCGGTGAGAACATACCTCATGACGTCCTGGCATCCGGGGAACTGCTCCTCATACTCATTTACCCATACAGCCCAGTTGCGTGACGTGGAAATCTTGTCACCTTCAAGGTTCAGGAACTCATTGGAAGGGACATTGTCCGGGAGAATGTAGTCTCCGTAGGCCTTCAGCATGGAGGGGAATACAATGCAGTGGAAAACAATATTATCCTTGCCGATAAAATGCACCAGACGCGTCTCGGGGTCCTTCCACCACTTCTCCCAGGTTTCCGGAAGAAGCTCCTTGGTGTTGGAAATATAGCCGATGGGAGCGTCGAACCACACATACAGCACCTTACCCTCGGCGCCCTCTACCGGAACGGGAACGCCCCAGTCAAGGTCACGGGTTACGGCACGGGGCTGAAGGCCGCCGTCCAGCCAGCTCTTGCACTGGCCATATACGTTGGTCTTCCACTCCTTGTGCTGTTCAAGGATCCAGTCACGGAGCCAGGGCTCGTATTTGTCCAAAGGCAAATACCAGTGCTTGGTCTTCTTCTTGACGGGCTTGGAGCCGCTGAGGCGAGACTTGGGGTCAATAAGCTCTTCCGGGCTAAGGGTGCAGCCGCATTTCTCACACTGGTCCCCATAGGCGTGGGGATTGCCGCACTTGGGGCAGGTGCCCTCAATGAGACGGTCTGTGAGGAACATACGGGCTTCCTCGTCGTAGAGCTGCTCACTTTCCTGGGTAATGAAATCGGCCTGGTCATAGAGCTTACGGAAGAATTCCGACGCATTCTTCGCGTGAACCTCAGAAGACGTGCGGGAATATATGTCAAAATTGATTCCAAGCCCCGTGAAGGCGTCCTTCATTATTTTGTGGTACTTGTCCACAATGTCCTGCGGAGTTACGCCCTGGTCCTTGGCCTTGATGGTGATGGGCACGCCGTGTTCATCTGATCCGCAGATAAACACCACGTCCTCTCCGCGCATTCGGAGGTAGCGAACGTAGATGTCTCCGGGGATATATGCACCGGCAAGGTGGCCGATATGTACGGGACCGTTGGCGTAGGGGAGCGCGCAGGTCACCAGGGTTCTCTTGTAACTCATTTGTGTATTCTTCCAAGTTTGATGTTTATGGTCTTTTTGAGGGCGTTTATGCTGCCCAGTTCCGTCAGGAGCCTGTTGGCTTCCTCAGGGGTTGCGCCTGCAAGGCGACGGTTTATATCGGCCTGCTGGGCCGATAGACGTTTGTCATGATAAGCCAGGATGGCGCGGGGGACGTATGTCACCAGCCAGGAATCCGTGGTGGTGAGGGCGTCTGAGAAATTGTGGACGGTGAGTTCATATTTCTCCGTGGCAAGGTCTGCCACCACAGCGGCAACGGTGCGGTTTTCCCCGTCCAGGAGGCTTTTCACTATGCTGTCCTGGTCCATTCCGCGGTCATAGAGCTCAAAGTAGGCGTCGTAGGCGTCCTGGTAAGCGGCGTTGGAAAACTCAGTGCTGTCTCCGGAGAGGGCTGCGTCTATGAATTCCGCCACGGTTTGGGGATTGTCCTTGTCATAGAACTCAGAGTCACTCTCAAACTTCAGCTCAGTGCATCCATGCCGAAGGATGAATCCCAGAAGTTCACGCTCAGAAGGCTCTGTGATGGAATGGGATCCTCTCGCTTCGCTCGGGATGACAGAGGAGTTGCCTGGTATGACAGAGGAGCTGCCTGGTATGACAGAGGAGTTGCCTAGCCCTGACGGGGCGGCAGGTAATGCAGAGGGACCATTATTGTCATACCGAGGCCCAGAATGGGCCGAGCGTATCTCATTCTGCTTTGCGGCTTCCCGGGTTTTACGGACGCGGTCCTGGATTATATCGGCCTCAATTCCGAAGCGGCGGGCGACGGTGTC
>JAFZML010000110.1 GCA_017553255.1 Bacteroidales bacterium
TCAATCGCCCTGGAGTTTTCAAGGGATGTCAGTGCCGATGAAAAGTCCCTTTCACGGATAGATTTTTCCGGCGGGGACCTCAGCGTGTCAAAGGACCCTTCCAATTCCACGGTGCTGGTGTTCAGGCCCGTAGAACCCCTGTCCTCCGGCAGGTCGTACAGGTTCACAATATCGGCCGGGGACGGATTCGGCGTAAATCTGAAGAGCGAATTCACCTTCTGGATTTCCACCCCTGCCGTTTTTGAAGATGAGTTGGACAAATTCCCCCGCATCTCCGACGAAGAGCTCCTTACCCTTGTCCAGCAGCAAACGTTCAAGTACTTCTGGGACTATGCCCATCCTGTTTCCGGCCTTGCCAGGGAGAGATACGGCTCTGACGACACCGTCACTTCCGGCGGCTCCGGATTCGGCATTATGACCATCCCCGTGGGCATCGAGAGGGGCTTTATAACCCGTGCCGAAGGCGCTGAGCGCATGCGCAAGATCCTTGCCTTCCTCTTAGCCGCCGACCGTTTCCACGGGGCGTACTCCCACTGGCTTAACGGCAAAACCGGCAAGGTGATACCCTTCAGCGACAAAGACAACGGCGGAGACCTTGTGGAAACGGGTTTCCTCATAGAAGGTCTTCTCACGGCCCAGGCGTATTTCAATGAGGCCGATGAGGCCGATATCCGCTCCGACATTGATGAGATTTGGCGCGGCGTGGAATGGGACTGGTACACCCGGGGAGGACAGAAAGTGCTTTACTGGCACTGGTCCCCGGACAAGGACTGGGCAATGAATATGAAAATCCAGGGCTGGAACGAGGCTCTCATAACATATGTCCTGGCGGCATCTTCGCCAACGCATTCTATCGGCAAAGATGTTTATACGGAAGGCTGGGCGCGCGGCGGAAGCATGAAGCTTTCACAGAACGGCCCTCTGTTCTTTACGCATTATTCCTTCCTTGGAATGGATCCCCGGAAGCATAAGGACGCATACGGTGATTACTGGGAGCAGAATGTGGCCCACGCACGCTACAACTACGATTATTGCGTTCGCAACCCCAAGGACTATACGGCTTATTCGGCCAACTGCTGGGGACTTACCGCCAGCGATTACCCGGGAGGCTATACTGCATCGGCCCCTTCAAATGATACTGGCACAATTGCTCCCACGGCGGCTCTGGCTTCCATGCCTTATTTGCCTCAGGAGAGCCTGGCGGCGCTACGCTACTTCTATTACAAGCTTGGAGACCGCCTCTGGGGTACTTACGGTTTCAAGGACTCTTTCTGCCCGGACAAGGTCTGGTTCGCCTCCTCCTACATAGCCATAGACCAGGGTCCGATTATTGTAATGATAGAAAACTACCGCACGCAGCTTCTCTGGAACCTGTTTATGCAGAATGAGGATGTCCGTGCGGGTTTGGATAAACTTGGATTTACGTATGAATAAGCTTTTACTGTCGTTTTCGGCCCTCCTTATGTGCGTATGCGTGTATGCGCGCGATTATTCTATAAAAGTAGACACCACCTCCGTGCCGTCCGCGGCGAAGGAGGTTCTTGTCCAGCGTTTTACCCAAATGCTGGAGGTTGCAGGGCATTCGGCAGGGGAGGATGGCCCGGAGATTCTTGTCACCGGAGAGGTCAAGGACCGTATGGAAACGCCCGGTTCAATGAGCCAGATAGCCCTGAGCATAGTCCTCAAGGCTTCCTGCGGCTCCGCCAAGGCCGAATTTCCACTTACCGGCGTGGGTTCTGACTATGAAGACGCCTGGGTACGTGCCGTCAAGCGCCTTCTTCCCCGCTCAAAAGAGGCCAAAGCCTTTGTCTCATCCCTGTCATTCTGAGCTTCCCTCTGTCATACCGAGCGAAGCGAGCGTATCTCAAAAATTAATAAATACTGATAATCAGCACTTTATAAAAAATTTTAAAAATTTTTAAAAAAATTTCCTCAAAAAAGTTTGCAGATATCAAAAAAGGTTGTACCTTTGCATCCCGCTTCCGAAAAGAGCGGGTTTTTAACGCCCAAAACCGAAAGGCAAGGGCAATGAAAAGATCTTTGAAAAGACTGAAAGGAAAGTACAAAGCAAGTACCGGAAATTGTAACAACAATTTCACTTTAAGAGCGTCAGTTTCTTAGGAAACAGATATGTCAGGGACAAGCTTAGATTTATATTAAAAATATACAATGAA
>JAFZML010000005.1 GCA_017553255.1 Bacteroidales bacterium
AGCAGATACGGTGACGGGTAAGTAATGAATTTGCGGTAACCGCAGCGGATGTCGATAACCGTGTCGATGCCCATGTCTTTCATGTAGCGGAAGTCCCGGTCCCACTCCTTCTCCCCCCAGTTCTGGTGGGGAATGTCGTGGGAAATTTCGTCCAGGAACGTGCCCGTTATGGGAAGGGCGTTGGCTTTGGGGACGATGAGGCTGCTCTCGACTGTAGGGTCAAGGTCTATTCCGTATTTATCCTTGCCGGAGGGCTTGCAACCGGCGGCCATCAAAGGAGCGGCCACTGCAGCCAGGGCCCCTTTTTTCAAAAAAGATCTGCGGTTTTCCATATTATTGTTCAATGTTTCCAAGTAAAAGGCCCTTGGCCAGAAGGCTGGAGCCTATGGCACCGGCCGTTCTTCCAAGCTGCGACACCTTGATGTGGGTGTCGTTATTGACGATATTAAGTGACAGCTTGTTCACGGCGCTTTTCAGAGGCGGCAGCAGGTAGTGCTCCGTAACGCTAAGCCGTCCGCCGATAACGACAAGGTCCGGGTTGAAGATGTTGATTAGTCCGGCCAGCGCGCGCCCAAGCGTTGCACCAACCTCCTCTATGCATTCTATGGCCAGGACATCCTCTTTTTTTATTGCGTCCAGGATGTTGTCCAGCGTGATGTCTTCTCCTTTCTTGAAGGCAGGGGACAATACCGATGTACGGCCCTGGGCAAGTTTTTCCGTAACCAGGCGGTGAAGAGCCAGGCCCGACGCTCCGGTTTCCAGGCAGCCTACCTTGCCACATCGGCAATACTGGTCGTTGTTCAGGAGCGGGAAATGGCCGAACTCTCCGGAGAAGCCGGATTTACCATAGAAGAGTTTGCCGTCCAGCACCATTCCCATACCAAGGCCCCAGCCAACATTGAGGAAAAGGATTGTACCCTCGTCTCCGGCAACACCGCATACATATTCTCCCCATGCCATGGCCCTGGAGTCATTCTCCACCACTACGGCGCGGCCGAATTCCTGCTCCAGAAGCATGCGCAGGGGCTTTTCCTCGCTTATGAAATAAGAATAACTGTAGCCGGTCTGATGGTTCACACGGCCCGTAAGGTCCACACCGTAGGCGGCAATCCTCTCGGAATCCACCGGCATGTTTTTCAGGCAGGTGCGCACCTTTTCACACATCTGGTGAACAGACGATTCGGTGCTCTCCAGGTGGAAAGGAATACTCTCCACAACACTCAGGACATTTCCCGGAAAGTCCGTTACGGCAACAGTCAGGCCCTCGTGTCCCACGTGTACTCCCACAAAGCAGCCCGCATTGGGATTAAGACCAAAGAGGCTGGCGCGCCTGCCACCGGAGGAGCCGATTTTCCCCAGCTCCACAAGATAACCATCCGCAAGCATCTCCGACACTATGCGGGTAACCTTGGGGATGCTGGCATCCAGATGCCTTGCAAGGTCGGCAATGCAGTAGCCCTTGCGGTTGTTGCAAAGGGACATGATGGCTTTTTTCTCTGCCGCGTAGTGGCCGGTTATGTTTTCCGGAAAGAAATCCATGTGGTTTTGGTTTTTGCAAATATAGTTAATCGGAGGGGATTATGCAAGAAACTTTTTAATATTTCGTTAAAAAGTATAATCGCATACTTATTAAATTGTCGAAAAGTTTTGCAGTGTTTCATTTTATTTTTATATTTGCGAACAACACTAGAATAATAACGTACTATGAACTTGCCCGATTTTAATAAAATGGCGGAACGCTACCGCAAAGAACTCTACGGAAGCGTCCTTCCTTTCTGGCTGGAAAAGTCTCAGGATAAAGAGTTTGGCGGATACTTCACCTGCCTTAACCGCGACGGAAGCGTCTTCGACACGGACAAATTCGTCTGGCTTCAGGGACGCGAGGTTTGGATGTTCGCCATGCTTTACAACAAGGTGGAGAAGAACCCGGAGTGGCTGGCATGTGCAAAACAGGGAGCAGAATTCCTGGAGAAGTATGGCCACGACGGCAACTTCGATTTCTACTTCTCCCTCACCCGTGAAGGCAAGCCCATCATAGCCCCGTACAATATTTTCTCCAATACCTTTGCCTGCATGGCCTTTGCCCAGAGGGCCGTAGCTACCGGCGAGGAACTCTGGGCAGATGCCGCACGCAAGACTTTCGCCCGCATACTGGAGAGGCGTTCCAATCCAAAGGGAATATGGGCCAAGGGATATCCCGGCACACGTCCCATGAAGGATTTTGCCCTTCCCATGATCATATGCAACATGGCCCTGGAGATAGAGCCCATTATTGAC
>JAFZML010000111.1 GCA_017553255.1 Bacteroidales bacterium
AAGGCCCTCAAGCCCTACCTTGAACCCCTCGTGACCAAGTCAAAAGAAGATACAACTCACTCCCGCCGCGTTGTCTTCAGCTACCTGAAGGACAAGGAGGCTACTGCAGAACTCTTCCGCACCATCGCTCCCAAGGTGGCAGACCGTCCCGGTGGATACCTCCGTATCCTCCACACCGGTTTCCGCCAGGGTGACGCCGCTGAAATGGTTCTTGTAGAGTTTGTGGACTTCAACGAGGCCGCCCTTGCTTCCGGCAAGAAAGAGGCCAAGAAGACCACCCGCCGCAGCCGCGCAAAGAAGGCCGAGGCCGCTCCCGCCGCCGAAGCTCCCGCAGCTGAAGCCCCTGTCGCAGAGCCTGAAGCTCCCGCAGCAGAGTAAGCAAGTAACTCTTCATTTAAAACGCCCAGGCTCCCCGCCCGGGCGTTTTTGTATGCCCCGCCTTCCAGGTGTTACATTTTTCCGGATAAAATGTGACACCTGTTTTTGTGAATTGGGACAAGCGGAATAATGGCTTCAGATATCTTTGTGTCAGTTCAAATCTGTTTCATTATGAAGTACTTACAAATTTTTGCGCTTAGCGTGTGTGCCGCCGTTGTGGCAGTGTCCTGCAGTAAAGGAGGGGGCGGAGGGGCCTCAGGAGGAGGAGCTGGCCAATTTATGGAGGTGCCCGGCTATGGGAAAGATGTATGGGTGACGGACAGTGACATCCTGGAATCGGACCTTGATTATCTCATGGACCTGAGCGTAAAGATGGAGTTCATGCGCCTGGAAATGATCAGGATGCTCAGCAATAATTTTGAAGGGGACAGGCTTTTCTGCGGCACCGGGGACAAATCGGACCCAGACCCCACGGTGAAATGTTTTACCCGCCTCATGTCCCACGAGGAGGAGTATCAGGCCGCCCTGGACCGGCTGGGGCTCACCAACCTGATGACCCCTACCACCAAGATGGACCTGGGCCTGAGTAAAATCAAAAATATCTTCAAGGCGGGTTGGGAAGAAGGAAAACGGGCGCAGGAAGAGATTCAGGACAACCTGATGCACATGCGCAGCGGCTATGACCAGACGGCCCAGCAGCAGCTCTACGATTTCTACGTGGAGATGGAGCCGGAGCACGCCAAGGCAATAGGCGCAAAGGACGCCCGTGACTTCTTCCAGAAGCTCAACAACGGAGAACTCAACGCATATACCGTTAATATCAGCCATATCTGGCGGGACATGGGCATCCGTAAATCCGGTGAGACCGGCAACCGTGTGGGAGATTATGCCGAGACCGCTTTCACCGGAGACCTCAGCTATCTGAAGGCGGCCTACCGTGTCAGCAGCACCGTGGCCGTGAACTTGGGAGAGATGTATCTGAGCGGCATTGACAACATGGCCGGAGGGTACGGAAGCAAGATAATAGAGCTGGGCGAGACCATTCAGAACAAGATCAAGGCCCTTGAGCTGGCGGCCAAGGCTCTGCAGGGCAAGCCGGACTGGCAGGGAATGAACAGCTTTCTTGTGAACAGCATCATGAGCGATGTCAAGGACGCGGTGGGAGACGCCCTTGGAGGCGATAACTCCAACTTCGGCCAGCAATTCATAAAAGAAACGGCCGAGATCCTGGCCGATAAGATTGTGGAAATGGCCACAGAGCAGAAATCGGAGGAGGCCGGGGCCGATAACCAGGAGGCGGGCCAGGTGGAAAAAGGCATCAAGGATGACAGAATTGCCGTCCTGGAAATATATACTGAGCCCGGAACGCTCACTCCCAAGATGATTATCATCACGGACGACAACACCGGGACAATGTCCATGGCCCGCCCCAATGCCGACGGCAGGCTTAGCATTGCCACCACGCCCGGCAGTAAAACCCTTACCGTGATGCGTTCCGACGGCAAGCGGCTCACCAAGCGGATAACGGCCAAAGAAGGGTTTAACACGGTGGCGCTGTATTTCGGGCAGGCACCATATATCGGCACCAATTATGAGAAGATATTCCTAAGTAACGATGACACTTACGCAACGGGCAGCGTACTCACCAACTGCCGATATGTCCGCATCTATTATCCGCAAAACCAGAATTGGTTTGAGGTGAACCTCCAGACCTACGGGGAATTCATGGAATTTGTGGTAAAGTCAAAGGTCAACGATACTGGGGAGGATCGCTATGGCACGTTTACTCTCCAGGGCTTTGAAAGTACGAATTTCTTCAGTAGTACGCCAGTCGCCACTTTCATTGTGACAGTACGGCAGTATGCGGCTCCGGAGGCATCCGAAGGAAGCATTTCCACAAACAATCTGGTATTTGACGCTGCTGGCGGAACCCAGAGCGTCACGCTCAAGCCGGGTTCCTATACCCGTTACGGTTATACCATCAAGAAGGAGTACAAGGACTGGATCAGTGCCAGTCTTGAGGACGGCTGCTCAATTGCCATCACCGTTAAGCCAAACACTACCGGCCAGGAACGTGAGGGGGTGGTGGAATGCTTCCTCACCAACGAAGAGTCTCCCACAGATGAAGACAAAGCAATATTCCCCGTTACCATCAAGCAAAAGGCATCTTCAGCGGGAGGTGGTGTATTCTGCGGAATCAATGCCAGTTATTATTTGGCCGATGCGAACATGACTTATTCTTCGGATAATAACGGCACAAGCCATAACACCGGCGTTTTCATGACTAACTTTGACAAAATGATGGTTTCTGTCAGTGTTCAAAATATTCAAGGTGGCCTTATCCTGTCTGCCCATCAGAAGTATACTGAGGAATACAGCTATGAGGAGCCTTTTATAGGTACATTTACAAGAGATATTAAGGTAACATTGAAGGCAAGTGATATAAATGACCCGCAAACATACGTCATCCAATCTGCCGAATTTGAATACACAATAGATGAAGCACCGCAAGCCAGCCCTGAAAAAATCGCTCATTATTATAACCGCTACAGTTTCAGCGGAGCAAATATTCCCTTGTCAAAGAAAAGCAAGGGTTGCTATGAGTATCAATTCAAAGGAGACAGTTTTACCACGGGGATATCATTTAGCGGAGAAACGGGATGTGATTATTCTGACGGGTGGTACAAAACAGTGTTAAACAGTTATTCCGCAAATTCCAAGAACAGCGTCAAAGTGGAACTATACACAGAGTAATTATCTGTTCTTTCACTATCTTTGCATACGGCAAGTGACAAAGAAACTGCTCATACCGCTGCTCATGGGCCTGGCCGCAATCAGCGCCGCCGCTCAGGACCATCCTCCTTTCCGGAAGATGGCCTTTGAGCGGCTGCCTTCGCTGGAAACGCCCCGTGGCGGGGGCCGGATTTTCCTTCTTGGGGAGGAAGTCACCGTTCTCGGGGGACACACAACCGGTTACAAGCCTCTTGGTACGGCCGAATACTACAGCGGCGGGGTGTGGCACAGCATCCCCATGATGTACCCCCATGACGGCGGGGCGGTGGCGCTCCTTCCGGACGGGAGGGTGTTCCTTTCAGGCGGGAACGCGGAAGACTTTGGAATCGGCCAAAGCTGGGGCGCGGAAATCTATGACCCGGCCTCGCACAGCTTCACGCCCATAGGCATCATGGACCGGAAGCGTAGCCTGGCGTGTGCTACGTCGCTGCCGGACGGACGGGTGATAATCGCTGGTAACTGGTATGGCAAGGATTCCGTGGAGGAATACACTCCCGGAAGCGGATTTGAGTTCCTGAAGCCCCTGGAGCCGGGACTCACATATCCGTATATCCTCCGGAGCGCCCCGGATGACGCCATTATCTTCAGCCTCATGACCTCTTATGGAGACACCACCGGCGTTTTTGTCCAAAGACTGAAAGGAGACGCTTTTGAAGTGCCGCTTCTGGAAGAATGGCTGCCCATTTTCAACTTTGCCACCTCCGCCGATGAGCAGAAGATTGCCGATTTCACATATCTGCTTCTGGCCAACCGTCGGGATTGGACGGGAACGGCCATCCTGAAGGTTTCCGGCGGGGAGTTCTCCGAGCTGCAGATGGAGATGGAGCTTCCCCAGAAGGGCCCGTCCGGAGACCACATCTTCTGGTGCGCCGGGCCTCAGGTGGACAAGGCTGCCCGCCGTGCCTGGATTCAAGGCCATGACGCTCCTGGACACCTTTATTTTGCACGCATAGACTATAACGCCACTTTCGACGGCGGCAAGGCTTCCGTCCAGTTCTACTACGCGGAAATACCTGGCGGATTCCCCCATCAAAAGGCACTTCTCTTAAGTGGAGAGCGGTTCATCCTTGCGGGCGGCTTTGCGCAGGCGGGCGGGGAAACAGTCCCCGTCGACGACAATTTCAATCCGTCTGCCGATGTATATCTCTTCCATACCGGTGAAGAGCCTTCCGGGGCGGGCATCCCGGGGTGGGTGATGGTGCTGGGCTTCCTGGCCCTTTGCTTTGTCGTAGTCCTCACTGGCAGCTATCTGCGC
Organism: Bacteroidales bacterium; assembly: GCA_017553255.1. GTDB lineage: Bacteria > Bacteroidota > Bacteroidia > Bacteroidales > UBA932 > Cryptobacteroides. Next base: position 4,427 of record JAFZML010000111.1, read on the forward strand.
AGAAAGAAGACGCAGCCGGTTGAGGCTCCCGCTGAAAAAGCCCAGAAGTTGAATGCAGACCTCAAGGAAGAGATGGACCGCCTGATTTGCGAGAAGGAACTCTTCCTTCGCAAGGACCTTCGCGTGGCCGATATCGCCCAGGAACTTGCCACCAACCAAACCTACGTGAGCATCCTTGTGAACAACCTTTCAGGTGATAATTTTGCAACAATGATAGCGGGCTACCGCATCCGTTACGCCCAGAAACTCATGCTGGAGCACCCGGAGATGGTCCATGCCGATATTGCCGAGGCCTCCGGGTTCGCCTCCCGCACCGCTTTCCTCAGAACCTTCAAGGCCCAGACCGGCCTCACCCCCACAGAATGGAAAAAACAGCAAAGAAAACAATGACCACCACGCGCGTGGAAAAGGGCAGTGACGGAGTATATCGCTGGACCTATGCGCTCAATATGTTCACCAATCCGGCCATTCTTGTGACCGTATTGAAGATAATAGTGCCGCTTTTCAGCATACCCCTCATTGTAACCCTTGTGAGAACGGCCATAGACAATGACTGGGCAAAGGCCTGGGA
>JAFZML010000006.1 GCA_017553255.1 Bacteroidales bacterium
CATCGGGGCCGATGTCTGCTTTGCCGGTGAAGTTGGCCTCAGTGGAGAAATCCGCCCTGTCTCCCAGGCTGCAAGGCGCGCCGTAGAGGCCGCCAGGGTGGGCTTCAAACGCATTTTCGTGAGCTCCTACACCCACTTTGACGTGAAGCCCCAAGGCATAGAAGTGGTGAAGGTGGCCGATATCCCCGCCCTTGTCAAGGCCTTGTTTAAGTGATAACTATGAAAAACTTACGCAAAACAGCATTTCTTTCTGCAACAATACTGCTAGTGGTTTGCTGCACGGCTAAGGTTGATAAGACAAGTAACCATGCCCAAGAGAAGGATTTAGCAGATCCTGAATTGTCATTGAGCGGAGTTCCAGCATCGGCCGTCCCATCTGGAACATCATTTGTCCTGACCGTCTCATCAAAATCCGGAGGAGATATTTACGTGGAATCAGACAATCCCGCTTTTGTATTATTGCAAGCAAAGTCAAACAGAGAATACCTGATATCAGCGGCCTCTGTCAAGGACCGCGAAGTGACAGTCTCTGTGTGGCAGGAAGAGGACGATACTTATTCGGAGGCAACAAAAGAGTTTTCATTCCAGATACAGGGGACCGTCAAAGGCGCCCTTCCCGGACTTGACGATGAGCTTTCTGGAACAGTTGTGACGTACACGGAATCAAACAAGTCGCCAATCAATCCCGAAAGAGGGCTGTATAGAATGTTTGAAATCAAATCGGCCTCTGATATAATTTCGGCCAGCGATGTCAAAGCCCGACGGGCACAGGGAAACGCCGTTTTCATGCTTGAATTCTATCTCATGGATTTCATGAAAGAAAATATCTCGTCAAGTTATATACGTAATATGCGGGACTGTTTCAATGCAATCCGTGAGGGCGGGGCCAAGGCTATTGTCCGTTTTGCATATACAAACCAGTGGATTGCTGGTGAAGATGAGGAGCCGCCGGTTTACATTGTGATGAACCATGTAAAACAAATTAAACCCGTTCTGCAGGAAAACGAAGATGTTATCTTTGTGATGCAGGCCGGTTTTGTCGGGACGTGGGGAGAGTGGACTTCAACTACACATTTTGAAATTGAGGACCGTAAGAACCTTTGCGACGCCCTTCTGGAGGCTCTTCCCTCATCCCGTCAGATAGGGCTTCGTACCGCATACCACAAAAGGAAGATGTATAATCTCTCCTATAAAGATACGGTTACCCAGGCAACTGCTCATGATGGTTCATTAATATCCCGAATAGGTGGTCATAATGATTGCCTGGTAAGCGTCTCTGAAGATCACGGGACCTATAAGTGCGTCGAAGACCGTGATTACTGGATGGCCGAAACCAGATACACCATAATGGGCGGAGAAACATGTGAATTGTGTGAGTGGTGCCAATGCGAACATTATCTTCAGGAGCTGGCCGATTTCCACTGGACCTATCTGAATGCGGGTTATCATGATGGAGTCATCAGTCGTTGGAAGACAGGGGGCTGCTATGATGAGATTGTGGACAATCTTGGTTATCGTCTTGTGTTCAAGGATGTTTCCTATGAGACCCTGGAAGCCGGGAAACCCTGCAAACTTACCATCCGGATGGAAAACAAGGGTTATGCCGCCCCCATGAATCCCAGATTGGCTTATCTTGTGTGGAAGGGCTCTGACGGGAAGGAGGTAAAGAGCCCTCTTGGAGCGGATCCCCGCACATGGCATAGCGGATATAACTCGGTTGTGACCATGTTTACTCCAACTACCGCCCAAGGGACGCTGTATCTGGAACTGTCAGACCCTCTCCTTCCGGACAATCCGCTTTACAGCATTGCCCTTGCCAACGATCAAGTATTTGATAAGAATACAGGCTACAATAAACTGTTTGAAGTTAATTAGTCGGGGAGAAGTGAAGGTGGCCGATATCCCCGCGCTGGTAAAAGCCTTGTTCAAGTAGTTTTGATTTTTATTCCTAAAAGGGTATATTTGCAAAAAAGAACGCCATATAATTTAAACACTAAAGAAGATGAAGAAAAATTTCCTCAGTCGCATATTCGACGTCAATAAAACCAAGGATCGCGCAAATTTCGCGGATGTAGAAAACAAAATCACCAAGTACAATTACGGTTCAGACGCCTTTATGCAAATCCTGGAAAGCCGCTATTCTTGTCACTCCTTTAGCAATTATCCTGTTCCGGAGACAAAGCTTAACATGATTCTGGATGCAGGGCGCCTGGCCCCTTCGGCCAAAAACAACCAGCCCACGCGCATCTGGGTTGTAAAGAGTGAGGAAGCTCTGGCCCGTCTAAGGGCTGTTCATCCGTGCTACGGGGCCCCCATGGTACTCATTGTGGGCTGCCGCAATGAAGAGGCCTGGGTACGTGAATCAGACGGTGTCAATGCCGGAAAGACAGATGCCGCCATTGTGCTCACCCATCTCATGCTCACGGCCACAGATGTCGGCCTGGCCAATATGTGGATTTGGGACTTTGATCCCAGCAAAATCCGTGAAGCCCTCCCTGAAACCCGTGAACACGGCATCTACGGCATCCTTGCCATAGGTTATCCCGCAGAAGGAAAAGGCGCTCCCACGGAGCTTCACTCAGAGAGAAAGCCTTTGGAGAAGATAGTCACCGTCCTCTAATTCAAGAAATGAGATTCTTTAAAGCACTATTCCTGGCGACAGTTATACTCTCCGCGGCATCATGCGGGAGTGTAGAGAACTATATCACCTATGATCCTGTTCAGATGCACAAGGAGCCCTCACAAGGCTCTCCTGTGGTTGTGAATATAACCTGTTCTCCTAAGCCGGGTTATAAAGAATTTGACAAAAAGGCCCGTCTGCTGTATTGGACCGGACCCCGCAACAACCCCGTCCCCCTTACAATAACCAAAAAGGATGGGGACTGGGGATATACCCGTATCTTCTCCATGGAAGCCCGGGAAGAATTCAAGGGCTGGCTTCCGCTTGATAAGATGCTCCCCTGCGGCGGAGGATTGGGAGACGAAGCGCGGGAAGTCTATACC
>JAFZML010000112.1 GCA_017553255.1 Bacteroidales bacterium
ACTTTCCCAAACAACAGTCTTTTCATTGGCGTTCTCAGGGAGTATCTTAACAACCTCAAGCTGCTCGCTGAGGCCGGATACCAGAGTAATCTCCGTCTTGTTGAGGGTAATCTCCGTTGCTTCAATCTTTCCGTCTCCGCCCTGGCCGCCACCGCCGCCATCGGCCTTTTTCTTCACTATAACCTTGCAGGTGGCTTCTTTATCACCCACCTTTGCGGTGATGATGGTCTCTCCCTCCTTGAGAGCGGTCACCTTACCGGCCGGCATATTGATTCCGGTGACATCCGGAATTTGAATCCCCTCCACACTTGCAACCTCTGGGGCCGAGCTGGTCCAGGTAACAGTTTGAGTCCTGGCGCTTTCAGGCTCAATGGAAGCAATGATGTCAAGAGTTTCACCTACTGTCATCTCCACCTGGGTCTGGTCCAGCTTGATAGATTTAACGGAATTCAGAAACTTGTCAAGTTCCTCCTGCGTACAGGCCGATACTGCAAGTACCGCAAGGGCCGAAAGGACATAAAAAAGTTTTTTCATCTTAAGTATAATATGATTTCCTTACAAAGATAGTGATATTTCTGTATTCTTTTCCGCGCGGTCAATTTCACGGCGGAGTTTTTCAGGAAGGCAGTCCACGCACTTGTTGCACTTCATCTCAAGGGAGTACATTCGGCCTATGCAGTAGTTGGAATGGCCGCAGCCGCTGCGGGTGATTTCTCCGGAGTGGAGCTTGTTCACAAAGTCAGTGTCGTGGACAAGGGCGCGGGCCACCTGGACGGCACAGAAGCCTTCCGAAAGGGCCTCTTCAATTATCTCACGTGATACCATTCCCCCAACGCAGATAAGGGGCAGAGAAACGGCAGAGCGGAACTTCCGGGCGTCCTCCATGAAATATCCGTCCTTATACGGAACAGTGGGAATGAGGAGCCTCCCGGCAATGGCCAGCATGGCCTGGAGCCACCAGAACTTCCGTGAATCCATATAGTAGGAGAAGGTTTTGAGGGGCATGGCACCGCGCATCACTTCCATGGGGGCCTTGCTCACGAATCCGGCCGAAAGGACTATGGCATGTACGCCCAGGCGTTCCAGTTCCCGGGCCACCTCAAGGCATTCGGCCTCCTGCATGCCGCCGCGGAAGCCGTCGTGCATATTCATCTTCACAATTACGCCTATATCGTCTCCGGCAGCCTCCAGGACCCTGCTGATTACCCTTCGCATGAGGCGCATACGGTTTTCCAGGGAGCCGCCGTATTCATCACGCCTGTGATTTGTGAACGGGGACAGGAACTGGCTTATGAGATACCCGTGACCGGCATGGATTTCAACGCAGTCGAAGCCGGCCTGGCGGGCAAGGTTCACGGCCGTAGCAAAGTCCTCTACCAGGGCATCTATCTCAGGGATGGTGAGGGCCCGGCAGAAAGTGGGTGAATAGATATTGAACCCGCCGGAAGCGCCCACAGGCATACATCCGCAGGTGGCCCTGTGGGTCATATTTCCGCAATGCCCAAGCTGAATTGAGCACTTGGCACCGGCGGCATGGACATCATCTGTAATCCGCTTGAGGCCCGGGACAATTTCAGGCCTCATCCACAGCTGACCGTCAAAAGAGAGGCCGCTCCTGTTCACGGAAGCGTATGCCAGGGTGGTCATGCCAACTCCACCGCGAGCCACTGCCACGTGATAGTTGTAAAGGTCCTCCGAGGGCGCATTCCCGTAGGCCATATTCTCAAAGGCCGCGGAACGAATAATCCTGTTACGGAGTGTTACAGGGCCTATTTTAACCGGAGTGAAGATGGGAGAATCAATCATGGGCATTAGTAAATGAATGGTATCATACGCTTGACGCGCCGGGTATCAATCTGGCCGGGGAACTCCTTGCAGTATCTGTTGTAAATGCTGTTTGCCCTGGGGGCAAGATTGGCGAATGTCCACAGGGCAAACACCGCACCGGCCCAGGACCAGGTGAGCACTGCAAATCCAACCCACTCTATAAACTCACCAAAATAATTGGCGCTGGTCACATAGCGGAACATTCCGCCCTGGGGCAGATAATGCGCAGTATCTCCGGGTTTACGGAGATTACGGATGGTATTATCTGCGCCGATATTAACGGACATTCCCCACAGGAAAAGTAGCGTTCCAACTATGAACTGAGGGGTGAAGAACCAGTCCACGGGGTACATATCGGCCGGAGATTCCCAGAATATCCACCCGCCCTGGATAAAGGCGTTCACAGTATTGAACACCGCGCCCATAAGGACTATGGTCCAGGGCATACGGCTGTGCCCCCTGAGCTGCATGGGAAAAATGAATGACCTGTGGAAATAGTGAAGCTCAAACAAAAGCAGGAACACCAGCCTCACGGCGTCTGTCTTCCTTGGAGAATACCACCACAGCACCAGCATGGCAATGAAAACCGGCGCCTCCATAAGGAACCATCCCAGGTGATTGTCCACCGTTGGACCCCACTTTGGATTGTAGAACTTCCCGTAACCCGCATCCACAAAGAACAGGGCAACAAACACAGCCACGGCAATCACTGCCATGACGGTCAGAAATATGTAATATGGAGTCATACTAGCGTTCCATTAAGCGGAGTATGCTCAGTTTGGCTTTTTCCTGCTTACCGGCGTATGGATGCTCACGGAGCGGGAGGTTGAAGAAGGTGCGGCCTTTCAGGACGGTCTGGGGGTGAGTGAACTCACGGAAGCCCCACTCTCCGTGGTAAGCACCCATGCCGGAATGGCCGGTGCCGTTGAAGGGCACGCCCTTTACCATCATGTGCACACAGACCTCGTTGATGCAGCCGCCGCCGTACTGCTGGGTTTGCATTACGCGTTGGGCCCACTTCATATCCTTTGTGAAAACGTACATCGCAAGAGGGTGCTCACGCCCAGCCACCACATCCATAAGGGCATCCACCTCCGCATCCTTGAACGGCACTACGGGAAGAAGCGGGCAGAAAAGCTCCTGACGCACAATCTCTTCATCTATGCCCACGGGATAAATCACAGTGGGGGAATACTTCTTGGACTCCCGGTCCCCGGAACCTCCATAAACTATGCGGTCACGGTAGTTATCGGCCATAGTGGCGCAGCTGTCCCAGGCGCGGGCGGTGATGAGGAAGGGATACTCCGGATTCTTGTGGGCGCACTCCCCTATCTGGGCCGTAAATGCGGCCTTTAGCTCCTTCAGGAAGGCTTCAGCCACTTCTTCCGCAACGGCAATCTGGTTCACATTGATGCAAATTTGACCGGCGTTGAGTGTCTTGAAAAAGGCAATCTTCCGGGCCGCATCCTTGAGGTTGGCGTCCTTACGCACAATCGCCCAGTTGCCGGTTTCTCCGCCAAGCTCCAGGGCAACGGGGGTGAGGTTTTTGGCGGCCTCCGTCATGACGTGCTTGCCAACGGCCGGAGAGCCCGTGTAGAAAATCTTGTCAAAGCGCTGGGCAAGGCAAATATCGGCAATATCATGCCCGCCGTCAATGAGGGTGACGTACTCCGGAGGGAAGATATCGGCACAGAATTTCTTGAGCACAGCGGTGCAGGCGGCCGATTTTGAGCTGGATTTAATCACAACGGTGTTGCCGCCGGAGATGGCCGCAGCCACAACTCCCAGGGTAAGGAGGATGGGGAAATTGAACGGGCTTATGACAAGGGTTACGCCGTAGGGCATCTTGTAAACCTTGGTGACGGTGCTTGGGAAGCACAGGAACCCGCTCCAATGGCATTCCGGACGGGCCCAGCGCCTGAGGCCGTGAATCATCTCATTCACTTCCATGATAACGGGGCCGATATCGCAGATATACGCTTCCACCTTGCTCCTGCCAAGGTCCTGCGCCAGGGCTTCTTCAAATTGGGCCTCATAGGCCATGACCCCGGCCTTAAGCTTTTTAAGCTGCTGAATCCTCCATTTAATGGGAAGGGTTGCGCCCGTGCGGAAGAATTTCCTCTGGGCCTCAACTGTTTCCTGTATTGCCTGAAAGTTTTTGCTGTTATCCATGTATTTGCGGTTGATTAATGCAAATATAGTAAAAATAGACTGGAATTGGATATAACGGGAGGTTGTGCTATCTTTGCATATACTAATAACCCAGACATGAAAAAGCGGTATTTGTTTTTACTTGTGATAGCGGCCCTTCTTATGGGCTGTGAGAAAATTACCCCAGCCCCGGAAGAAGCTTCCACTGAGCAAGAGAATCCCGGTGATGAACCTGGAGATGATCCAGGGGAAGATCCAGGAGAGGACCCAGAGGAAGAGACCGGCCCGGAGCCAGTGGTTATCGCAGAGCCCTTCCAGGTTCACAGTGAAATCATTGAGCAGTTCCTGACCAGCGTTACCTATGATGAAAGGGATTACTCCTATACCCACATCTTTGATGAACCCTGGGGCAGTTACGGTGCGCCCGGTGAGCTGGATAAGCCCAACGTCCTTACCGTAAACTGGGAAAGCACGGCAGCGGACGGTCCCCTCACGTTCACGCTTAAGGAAGAGGAGTCCGGATGGGTGGCCGAATATAAGCTCAATGCCGGAACAACCAAGTTTGACATAACAAACCTTGTTCCCAACATGTCCTACAGCTATAAGGTGACCCTGAACAACGAAGAAGGCACCGTAGTGGGCCTTGGAAGCTTCAAGACAAAGGGCATGCTTCACCTTATGTACTACCCTTCCAAAATCCGGAATTGCCGTGACCTTGGCGGCTGGAAAACCACAGACGGCAAAACCATCAAATTCCGTAAACTCTACCGCGGCGGCCTTCTCAACGGCGGTTACCTGAGCAATGCCGGAAAGGCAAATATGCTTGCCGAAGGTATTTTGGCGGAGCTTGACCTCCGCGAAGCCGGAGACGACGCCTCAACTTCATCAACACTCGGCTCAGACATCCTTTTCTATAATCCCAGCATCAAGAAGGCATACGGCACAATGATAAGGGACTATCCGGAAAAGGTAAAGAACAGCTTTGACTTTATTGTCAGATGCGTGCGGGATAATAAGCCCCTATACTTCCACTGCTCCCTTGGCAGGGACCGTACCGGAACCATTGCCGCGGTGGTATATGGCATCCTGGGAGTATCTGAAAGCGAAATGTCCAAGGAGTATGAACTGCTGTTCTTCTCTCCCAAGGACTGGAGCCTCAACGGAGGAAAGACGGAGTTTGACTACAACCGCACCAAGCAGTGGGCCCACAAATATACCTGCGACACCATCTGGAGCCTTGGCGGCAAGGCACTGGGCGTAGCAGATTCAGACACATCCGTCAGCTTCAAGCAGCGCACGGAAGCTTACCTCCTTTCAATAGGAGTATCCCAGCAGGACATTGACGACTTCCGCTCCATGATGCTGGAATAAAATTATTTCTTTTCACCAAAGACACACCAGCGGATAAACGGGATGCGGTGAAGAATCTCATAAATGAGCGGTGACAGTGTAAATACCGCAATGGCAAGG
>JAFZML010000113.1 GCA_017553255.1 Bacteroidales bacterium
AAAATACAAGGATAAAACCGGAAAGATACCCTCAAATCGGCCAATCTTCTTCTTGAAAAACGAAAAAATCGAAGGATACCGAACTATCTCGATATCCTTCGATTGACTTAATTGTCAGAGGCCTTTCGTTTGGGCACCTTTTTCAGTGCCCTCGTTCACCGCAAGGTCTTTTTTTGTGCCCCGGGTATACGTGTGGTGAATTTCACCACAAGACAGTCACGGCTAAGGACTAACTTTGCAGAAAACACTAGAGCTATGAGAAAGATTGTTGTCATTCTTTTTTCCATTCTGTTCCTTTCTGCGCCAAAGATGTCGGCCCAGCTGGGTTTTGATTTCGGCATGAACTTCGAATTCATGAACCGCAAGGCTCCGGAGGGATTCAAGTCAGAAGGCTTCGGCATGGGTCCCTATGTGGGCGTGATCTATGGTATCCCCGTGAGCATGAAAAACATGATTGTTGTGGGGCTCAACTACAAATTTGACCTTATGTACGGCGCTATGGGCGCCTGGAGAGATGAGAAAAAGCTGGACCCCATTACCCTGTGGAACGGGGACACTGACATCCGGGAGCACCACCTGCAACTTCCGGTTACATTCAACCATTCGCTCGGGCGTGTTTGGAATGTCAGCGCAGGTCCCGTGTTTGATTACTGCCTTTCCTCTACAATAAAGAGTACACAAACAGATTGGCCGTTCAGGGATGAAAACGGTAAGGCCATGAAGGTGGACACCGTCAAAGAATTCGGGATGAAGCCATTCAACATATATCTCAAAGCGGGCATAGGGACCGGCTTGAAAGGTTTTTCGTTTAAGATTACGGCCGCCTATGGCCTTCTGAACCTGATGCCGGACAATGGTAGTCCCTTAAATCGTTGGACTGCCGGTCTGGACTTCCACATTGTTTTGTAATATGCGTAATATCATTCTTTCGGCAATCCTTCTTGTCCTGGGCAGCATGTCCCTGGCGGGGCAGGATGTGATTGTGGTTGGCGGCGGAGACTTCAAGACTCTCTGCGAAGGAAACACAATACCAGCTCAGGAAGGATGGGCGGTAGTTAAGAAAAACGTTTCCGCAGCAGGCCTTTCCCCGGAAATCTGGTGCGGTATAGCCAAGGTCAGCAAAAAGGGAGATAGCTATTATGCCACCAGTGCCTTCGGCCCGGTAATGTGCGACGACATGTGGCTGCTCTCAGACGGCCTGGTTGTGTACAACAAGGGAAACAGGTTTTCCGCCCTTTGCTTTGTGGACGGGAAATGGAAGCAGACCATGAAAGGCTACAACTGCCGCTACATCACATGTGGCCATGCCAACGGCGCCAGCGCCCAAATGCTTGTGAGGGACAAAGACGGCCTTTTCAGTTGGATAGACCAGGCCGGAAAACACATTCCGGGTACGCCTGAGCATTATGAAGACGCCGTCATATACCGGAGCACAACGGACGTTATAGCCGTCAAGGACGGCGGCAAATGGGGCGCAATGTCCCCCGATGCCCGGGTTGTGGTGCCCGTCCAGTACGACACCGTTTTCCTAACCGCACCGCTGCGCCAGTGGGGCGGAAAATGGGCCGATGCCAACTGGCTGTTCGTTCAGCAGAACGGCCTCTGGGGCGTTCGCGGAGACAACGGCACGGAGGCTCTTCCCACCGTCTATGGAGACTTGTCCTACTGGCCAACAGCCACGGACACCTGGTGCTACCGCAGAAAAGGCGGCAAGTGGGGAATGATGGAAACAAGCGGGAAGCAGGTGCTTCCGGAGGAGTACGACGCTTTGTCGCCATACAGCTTCAACGCCAACGTGAGCGGCTCCAGGCGCCTTCCCTTTGCCATTATCGCCGGACAGGGAAAAGGACGCGCGCTCCTCAATCACAAGGGCAAAGAACTGATTCCGTACATGGAAGACACCAATATGTTTGAACTGCTGGTGATGTTCTACCCTCAGAAATCTTTCTCCGTCTTTACCTGGAACCGCTATAAGCTTTGGGAAAAGGGTGAGTTTGAATCTGCGGCTGAGTTCGAAGCAAGGAAAAAGGATCCTTCCAAGGCCGAAGGATATGTAGAGTCCCTTCTTCCGGCCGCCGAAAAAGCTTTTGCATCGGCAGTTATCGGCCCTGATGCCCGCCTTATCCTCAGCCGGTACGACGCCGAGTCCGAGACCTTCCGCTTCTCCGTGGACAAAATCCTGCAGGATACTTACACCATCAAGGTCCCCCGGGCCGATGCCGCCCTTTTCAAGGAAGATTTTAACGGTATGATGCCAGATGCCCTTAAAGGAGCCAAATTCTTTGTACGCAACGACATGCTTTCCCTCAGAAGCATTACTTTCACCACTCCGGAAGGAAAGGTTTTTACCTTTGAGAACCCCCTGGCCGAAGGTTATACCGGGCCCACGCTTAATGATCTTGACCTGATACAGTAATGAAAAAGATATTTTCCCTAATGTGCTTTGCCGGCCTTTGCCTGACGCTGGGAGCACAGTCTAAATTTGACACCGGCACGCATGCTACTTCGGCACTTGGCCAGTTGGAAGAGATGAGCGGTTATAAGTTCTCCGGCTCCAAACCAACCGGAGACCACAGGATTGTGATTCCGGCGGCACGCGCCGTGAGTTCCGCCGGCAGTGTGGCACGTTCCGCCTCCAGCGGCAGCAGTGCCCTGAGCCTTGCCGTGGGTATAATTACCCCGCTGCTTTTCAGCGCACTGGACTATCTGGAGGACAGCCGCGCCAGTGCATCGGCCCCTGCCACAACCTATGAACTGGCCCCGGATCCCGTGGCCCCCAACATTATTGACGAATGCGACGCAGACATTGTGAATAAATTCCCTCCCGGATGCAAGTTTGAGCGCCATTATCCCGTTCCCGGAGAAAAGGACTGGTATCTGGAGCTCAATATGACCAACGAAAGCAACGTTGACCACGATGTCACCGTTGTCTTCTGGGAAAAAGACGGGAGAAACGG
>JAFZML010000114.1 GCA_017553255.1 Bacteroidales bacterium
CTTTGGTTATGATAAGAGGCTCCTCAGTGAGGAGGACATTATCATAATACTGTTTGATGTTGGCCCTGAAGCCAGAAATTGTTGTTACCTGCATAATCCAATATTTTGCACAAAATTATGTACAAAATATTAAATAAACAAGAGCCGCAGGATTATTCGCCGGTGTAGTCTACCACTTTCCATTTGGAGGGAATGCCGCTATCATTCCTTGTCCATGACGTCATAGAGGGAGCTTTATAGAAAGTACTGGTATTAACATTGGACACGCCAGACATCCAGTTTTCCGTGCAGGATGTGGCCGATATATTGGTTGCCAGACAAACTATACTTGTAATCTTGGTATTTGATAACATCTGCCTGTAACATTCCTGAACCAGAGTAGGAGCAGGCAGCATAGGTGCCGCACCTGCCAACTTCGTGCAATCTCTTAACAACTCCCTGTAGCAATCCACTGACAGAGTCATGGCCGGTAGCTGTATACCGCTAATATCGGTGAGATTGGTGCATTGACGGAACATGTTGTAACAACACCTGTAGGCGGTGCCTTCCACTCTGAATTGCGGTGCACGCGTAAGACTGGTACAGTTACGGAACATCTGCATATAGCATTTATTGGCAAGATCCGTCACGGGGAGTATCAGCGGGGCGTCCGGATGTATGTCAATATAGGTAACCGCAGTACCGGATCCTCTGGAGAAAGCACCTTGGAAAGCGCTCTCTGACAGGGCCGAATCATCGGCAAGCAGACTCATTATATTTCCGGAAATATAACACAGCCTGGAGGACCTGAAGATTGGTTTGTCTGCGGGTGTTCCCCACTGATCCCCACTTTTTTCGTTCTTATAATTGGTCCTGTTCCCCTTTATACATGCATCATCTCCGGCATTCAAAGTGAAAGGAGAGGTATAAGTGGTCCAAGTATCTCCTGAATCAAGGCTATACTGAATACCGCTATAATTGAATGTAATTTCAGTGCCATTTACGGTTGCAGTAATACGGAATCCGTCAAAAGCCAGTGCTGAACGGGAAATGGTATAATAGTTATTGGCGGCAAGTGTCTGGTTGGACACATCAAAATTTTGGGATTGATCCGTATCCCCTGAATCCTTCCACTCTATAACCAATTTGGCATTTTCCAGGGAAACGTCTCCGCCAAGGAATGCAAACACAAAGGGAATTGAACCGGCCTCCGTCACAGTAATACTGGCTTCCCTGAGAAGAATGCTGTTGTTCACCAGCTTAGCCGTCATCTCACGGTCCACGGGAGCGTCGGCAGATCTCATCTTCACAAAACACTTCAGGAAACTGGACTGCTGGGCAAGGGTGAAACTGTCGTCCCTGAGATGGCCGGAACCGGTAAAATGGCTCAAACGGCTCACGGCTTCTTCCAGAGAAGGCGCCCACTCATCCTGGGTGTAACTGCTGCCTGTAACAGCACTAACCTTACCGCCCGTTACGCTGTGCAAATCATCCCTCACGCTCACAAGCACAAGTGATATCTCAGGATCTATATCCGGCCTGTAGCCTCCAACATAAGAGAGATTTCCCTCAAAAATAGCCTCATGATTCCCGGCATCGGAATCACTGGACATGGACAGGAACCCATACACTTTGCCCTCCTCACTTTCTACATACACTCTGTCCCCTACCTCAAACTTATACACCATACCGTCTCCCAAGGTAGCCCTGGTGCCCACTTCTGTCCGTAAGACTGCCCGGTAAGGCACAGTCTCGATAACAGTAGCGGGAGATGGGGTATCCAACTCCTTCCCACAGGCCGTCACCAGAGACAAAACCGTCAATAGCAGTATCTTAGCATCCATTAACTTACTCATAGGCTGCCTCCGTTATTAAGATTGTCGCCTAAGCTTATGTCACCGCCATCCATTTGGGAATTGGTGAAAGAAGTGCTGGCAACGTAAAAATAATCATTTGCCACCCAGATGGTGGTTGCGCTCTGTTCCCGGTTAGTCTTGAAATAACAGGAGAATGTACGGTAATCATCCTCCACCGAAAGGCCGTTGTACTCACTCAGCGTAAGGGTACGGATAAACTGTATGGTATTCTTACCCTTGTAGCCTTCATTTTCCGATATTGAAATGCCGGATGTGACGGGAAGATTGTTCCCCGCATAACTGTTATCCGGAGTAAGGGTGACACGTTCCGCCTCAATGGTAAATTCCAGCGGGAACATGGAAGAAGGCAGCCCTGCCGGGATGGAAATCTTGAGCTCCTGTTTTGCTCCCTTCTGTAAGGGAAGGTCTGCCTTGCAGCTCAGAATCATGGTCTGCTTCTTCTGAAGGCTTATCTCCACCTCCCTGTACAGCGGATATTGCTCATGGGTGCGGAGGTTTCGGCCCGTTATCTTTATCTTCTGGGTTTTTGTCTCGGTGCCGGCAACCTTTGTGTTGAAACGTATAATCCTGAATCCGGGTTCTCCGCCCATTTCCTGGGCTGCGGGATAAAAGGCGTGGACCTCGTTCCCAACGTCATCGTAAAGGGTGAGGATGTCCTCCGACATGTCATCCATGGGCACAAGTTCGGCGGAAACGGAGCCCCAGTCCGTATTGGGCTCTGATGAATTGACGTCGTTGTAAAAACGGGCATAGAGGTAATAGTACCCTTCCTCGTTGGGGCCGGTGTACGTGCGTGACATGAACGGCTCCACCACAAGGCGCGTAATGCCGTTGGAAATGTCTCCAAGGTGCCTCATTGAAATATCGGCCGATATATCCTCAGCGCCGGAAGACACCGCCGCAAGCTGAGGCGTACCAACGCCCACGGAGGATATCCTGTTAAGCTTGATGTTGTAGCGGAAATTCCTGTATATGGGGTAGTACTTGTATACGGATTCATAATTCTCCACCTTGGTTTCCATAAGGTCAAGGCGGTAGTAATAATACTTCTCGTCGTCCCCGAATTTGCCGCGGATTATCACAAATGTGGGATCCATTGAGGCCGATGGTACCGTGCGCTCATAGATGAAAAAGCCCTGGTCGGTGGCATTGGCGTCATACCTCAGGACCTTTCCGCCGCTGGTTTCCGGATGCTCAAACATGTCGGCCGTGGGAATGTAGTCGTCAAGCCCTACCCCCTGAGGCATATTGCCAAGGTACTGGAGTTCATCGTCCAACTTTGAGAAACTGCAGGTTTCATAGCCGCTGAAGCGGTATGAGCCCGTTGCGCCAAAGTCAAAAGGATCTTCACCAGCGCCCGCATTTCCGCGGTAAGGAACAACAGAGCCGTTTTTAGGATAATAGATTACGGCATAGCTGTAGAGCTCAAATCCATCGTCCTCCGGCGTTGCATCCGTCACCTGGATCATAGCGTAATTGCGTATGAGGGGAACATAACTGAAACACGCTGCTGCGTCCTGGTCCGGAAGATAGGAACCGTTCTGATTCTTGACCGGCTGGCTGTTGCTGTCCAGAAGCGGATGGATTGATTCCAGATAAACCTTCTGCCAGTAGGCCTGCTTGCCCTGATAAGATACAAGTGAAGGAAGTACCTGATAGGAATATGAGCCCGTGGTGAGCTGGTTCTCGTCTATGTTTCCAAGGAAATGAATGGTACGGTCACTGTCGGAGAGTTCAAGGTCTACCTGGAATTTATAGGCTGTGACCTCTGTAACGCCGTCCGTGAGGGGATAATCCGGGATTGAACTAACCGGCACCACCTCAGTGACTATATTGTCCTGGGCGTCCCGGACGGGCTCCGCCTTCCTTATATACTTTATGCTCTGGCTGTGGCCGCAAACAACAAGATAAAGCCTTTCCGGATCAAGATAGGGCTCAGATTCAATGAGCCCCTCGGAATCAAGGATGCTCTTGGTGGGCTGTCCCAGGCCGGAAGCAGGAATGGAGAATGTGACTGTAACCGGCTTCCCCTCCAGTGACGGGTCCATGAGAGGGCGCTCCTTCTCGGGAAGAAGGTTTTGCGTGCAGGATAAAACCAGGCACAGCGCCGTAAGATATGACATCAGTCTCCGTATCATCTTTCTCTGTCCCCCCATACAAAATGCCATGGATCATCCTGCCGGGGATCCCCTTCCCGGCCGTCAACCTTGTCCCAATACCATGAATCATATACGCACCGGAGGAGGGCTGCCGTATTGGAACTGTTAGTGACAGAACCCGTGCTCACGGAAATGGCTCCGTTGGCCGACCAGTAAACCGTGTTGCCAAACAGGACCTCCTGGAAAGTGTCGTTTGCCGATAGCTGGGCCATGAAATGGACCTCGGCCTTGGTGGGAAGACGCCACCTTCCGGCGGGCAGGCCGTCTTCCTGATAGCCGGCGCAGCGATATTCGGCATACTCCTTGGAGATATTGCCGAACTCCGTGCCGCCAAACTTGGTTGATATGCGGTAGCCCGGGGAAATCATGTTTTCCGTACGGGAGCTCTTCTCCGTGGGATAATACCATCTCAGAGCCCTGTAAGGCTCATCCCCATAAAGGGCATCGGCCTTGTTGAATCCGGTTCTGCGGTACACTCCGGCCTGAACCTCCGGGTACTCCGTGGTGCCGGTGCGTATGGCTTCAAGATAAGTGAGGTTGCTCCATATATCGGCCGACGATTTCCCGTCCACCGTGTATTCATACAGGTTGGGATAATCAGCAGGGTTGTCCAGGTTATTCACGTTGTCCTCACGGGGGTCTCCTATCACAAAGTTGGAATCCCCCGGAAGCACAGTCACGTGGATGTTGAAAATGTCCTTGCTGCCGCCGGTGTACCATACGGTCTGCCACTGGTACTCTTTCTTGGCATTAGCGGTTGTTAGATGGTAATAAGGATCGGACGATGAAGAGTTGGTTATGTTGTCACGCCTCACGAAGCGTCCTCCGTTTATAAACACATATCCCCAGGGCTTGTCCAGCCATGGAGCACTGCCGGTTGCATAACCATAAGGATTAGAGCCACTTTTCTTAACAATCTCAGTATCCCTGTTGGTAAGTCTTTCAATATAGATGCCCGGGTACTGTGTAATGGTGATGTGCCTGAGGTACTGCTGATACGTATAGGATGTGGGATCCTCCGCGAGGTCCTGGTGGACAATGTCAAAATCAATGGTGTACGGAGAATAGTCAAAATCTTTTTGCGTATAGATGTTCTGGAGGGGGTGGTCCAACTCAATGGAGGTGGACGTATTGGTGAGCCAGGAAGAAGGTTCGTAGGCTTCCTTCCCCTCCGGCTGGCCGTTGAAATCCAGATAATAATTATCCCCGTCCTTCCTTATCCAGGCGTGGAGCCTGTCATAATAGGAGCCCACCTTCCTGGTGTTGTCAATTGCTCCGTAGTACGGCCTTGTAGCCCTCACGCTTCCGGGGACTACCACAACGTTATGGCTGGAAAGGAAGGGAATACTGAGGGTTTCCATATTGTTAACTTCCCAGTCAGTCTTGTCCAGGGAAAGATAACGCGCCTTGCTTATGGTTGCGTATTTGTTGATGGAGTAGGACTTGTTCTGCCAGTCAAGCAGGTAGCACGTGGGTTCCAGCAGGGCCTTGCCTTCGTCCGTTTCCGAGCCAAGTATGGCTACATCCGTATAGAGCCCGTACCAGTTGTTCCTCCTGAGCTCATTTGCCGGAATGAATATCTTGTAGTAGTATTTGCGGCGGTCGTAGGAATAGCCGTTTTCAGCTTCCCTTCTCCAGTCCATCTCAAGCTTGAAAAACGGCGGCTCCGGGGGAAGTCCTCCAACGTAATCAAGATTCTCATAATCCGGTCTGTCACCGGGCCAGCTAACCGGATAGGAGTACATGGGATATGTATGGTAATACTCCGTTCCCTCAACCGTTTCAGTATTGAGATAAGGAGTGCCGTTCTCCTTTATGTAGGCGCGCTTGTGGGCGTTATCACTATAGGAGAAGTAGTCCGGATCAGGATCCGCTCCGCCCACAAGTACGGACTTAACGCCATCCACCAGGTAAATGCGCATGGTATGCAGGACGGGTGTCCAAACCTCATTAGGGTTCTCCGCGCTGTTTGCATGCTTCAGCTCTACCCTGGAGGCCACATTCAGCGCCACGGTGAGTTTGGAGGCAAACCTTGCAAGGGAAATATCTCCGGTGGCGTTGGGGGTGGTGTCCGGGTCATATTCCACTACCACGGAGCCGTCCATGAGGAAACTTGGCTGGATGTAGCCCGTTTCCGCGCCGACAAAATCCGTGACTATGCGCCGGGTGGAAAAATCGGCCCGGGAAGTCTCTGAAAGGTCATCTACAAAGCCCCTTTCAAAATTCACAAGGGCGTAAACCGTTGCCTTAAGGCCATTTGCCTCTGTAAATAGCTGGCCAATAAGGTCTTTCTTAATCACAAGGTTGAAAGTCTCCGAGGAATTAGCGCTGACTTCCTTTCGGATATGATGGATGGCGTCCGTGGTTTCAGAAGGGTTTTCTCCCGGGTAGAAGAGGAAATCCACGGATTGGATAAGGTCCTCATTGTACGTGATTTCCCCTTCCCTGGTCTCTCCGGCCTTGGTGGCAAGGGCGCCGTCAGGGTGAATGGTAAGTGTAATCCCGGGGCCTTCCGGCAAAGACGGCACGGCCTCCCTGGCGCATCCCGCAGTGAGGAGCGCAAGGCATAAAAGCCACACTATATGAGAGCGAATTGCCGTCATTGATTCCAGCTTTCAGTAAGTCTGAACCTGTAATAGTCTATGGACTCCGTGCCAAGGTCTATGTAGCGTCCGTCCTGGGTTTCCACGCAGAAATGAAGGTCTATATAATTCCCTTCAAGCCCGGGGGTTGCATAATGGGAGGGATTGCACCTTATGGCTATTGGAATACGGCAATCCTCAACACGCCCGCCGTCGTTTGCCATGTTGGGATAGATTGTGGCCTGAGACGGAGTAACTGTAATAGCATCGCTTATTGGTACACCGCCGTCTTTCCCTGGAATGGGAACCACATGGAGGGTGCCGCCAACAGGGGTGGAAATAATGATATCTCCCTCTATGACGTTTTCCTGCTCCACGCCTTCCACCTCAATTGTGTGCCAGAAATCTACGTCATAGAATCCGTCTGTGGTCTGGACCTTCTTGAACGACGGCACTGGTGTATCAAACACCGTGAAGCGGCGCACCACGTTCACGGTCCCTTCCGTGAAGCTGGTGCGAATCATAGTCCATTCCCAGGGCAGAACAACAGTCCTGAGGCTCAGTTTCATTGTTTCCTCCATGAAGGATGCAAACACTATCCAGGTGTGGTTGCGGGATAATCCGGCATCTTCCATAGAGAACCGCGCAGTAAGGGGCTCTCCCTGGGAGGAGATGCGGTATGTGATGGTGCCGGAAATGGTTTTGTCCGTTTCCCTGAGGTAGATGGGGCCCACCTGGGAAGCGGCGGCCACTGCGGCGTCAAGCCTCTCCTCATAATGCTGGGCACTCTCCGTTTCATTCCCGAAGCCCCTGAAAAACAGCACCTCAGGGTCCTCAACCACGGAAATGTTACTGTTAGGGATGAGCGGAGAACCCGTTATGGCCTGTGACAGGGGCGTGTAAGCGGGAGCCGCACCAAGGTCAAAGCTCTTATCCGTGAAAAGGAGCTCAGAATCCCCTATCTGACAGTCCTTTCCTCCGGAAGTGCCGTCAAAAGCTATTCCAAGTATCTCACAGTCTGCGTTCCCCGGAACCGCGGGGGTGTCTCCACTGGCAGAAATTCCCTGCTGACAGAAAACAAAACGTATTTTTGAAACCGCCCTCAGGAGCTTGAGGGATTTGACGGTGGTCACATTGAGGACGGGATATCCGCCGGAAACGTCTGTTCCCTTGAGTACGCCGGACATTGGAAGGCCTGCCTCCGGGACCGCCATTGTGAGAGGAGAATTGCCGCCAATCTCAGAGATAATTACCGCGTCAAGCTCATCTCTTGTGGTTCCTGCGCCAAGAGTGGCCGATGTTGCCGATGCCACATTTGCAACGGCATAAACGTCCACCTTTGGACGGGGATCCGTGGTGAGAAGTTTGAACATTCCCTGTGAAATGGGAAGGCCGAAACGGGTGATGTTGCTGTTTGAAACGCCTGACCGGTCAATATCCTCATCAAAACTGCGGTAGGTTATGAGACGCCCATCGGCCGCCATGAAAGCCCAAATCTGGAGGGAGGTTATCTTTAACTCCTCCTCAAGAGGGTCCACCGTGCCGGTTACGGCTTTTGTGATGGTGGAGCCGGGGATGTACAGGGATACCTGGAGGACGGGGTCCGGAAGATTCGGGGACTCCCTTCGGCACGAGAGTATCGGCAGCATCAAAACTAATGCTGCTAATGTCACTATATGCCTGTTCCTAAGCATCCTAATAATCCAAAACTATTGATGTGGGCGTTATCTGGCTCCATTTCATCTCTGCCACAAGACCTATCTCCAGCTGGGGAGAATGGAGGTCCGGGACAGTTGAGTAAGCGTTTGTAAGGCTGTTTACCCTAACTGTAAGCGTGGTTTTATGGTCCTTTGAGAACACGCTGCCGCCGGAAGGGGCTTCCATTTCCCCGGCAATGTAAAACTTGCAACGGGGAAGAATGTCTCCCTGCTGGCCTCGGCGGGTATAACCCGTATTGTTCCTGAATTCCAGGGCAAAATGCACGGTTTCATCACGGGCGGTCTCAAGAAGGAGAGTTTGGGGTTTTCCTGCGGTGGATCCTATTTTCAGAGTGCCGTCAATGACGTTGTCAAACACACACCTGGCCTGGCCTCCCGAAGGAACAAAAGCATAGTCCACATCCCTCTGGTCCCCTATTATTATTCCTGTGACGGGGCAGCCATTTATAAGTGACGCTGCCTCCGTGCCAGGGGTATCCAGGTGCAGTTCCAGAAGGGCAACTCCGTACTGCAGAGGGTTTGTAATGGCAACAGACTGGGTGAAGGGCCCAACTGCGCCTCCGCCATCATACTTATCCAGGATGTCGTCCCACTCCTGGTTGGTTTCCACGTACTCCAGCCTTACGTTTTCGTCGTCCGAAGTCCTCACCGGGCTGTTGGCAAAATACCACAGAGCTGGCGGATAGCAGTAGGATTCCGGCGCAACAAGGGAAATGTTTACTCCGTTGATGAGCCTTACAAAGCCCTCTCCGTTCCACCAGAAGCCAAATGAGCCCTCCGGAATGCCGTACCGGGACGGGAAGTCTGCTCCAGCAGCTGTAAGACGCGTAGAGAAATCACTCACCGCCTGGCTTACCCGGCTTATCTCTTCTATGAGCTCCATGCTCTCAAAGGGGATTTTGAGGAGAGCCGTAAGGATTTCATTCCTTATGTGGTCCAGACTGGGGTAGGAACATGCAAGGATCTGGTTCTCACGCTTTACGTCGTCATAAATCTTTACAATTGACGGGTACGGGGAGCTTCCCATTATGGACATAACCGCATTCAGCTGCTCAAGAAGGGATTCCGCGCTGGTTATTGCTTCCTCAAGATCTCCTGAAGCACCTTGGTCCATAACCGGTTCCAGGTGGAATGAGATATCACTGGCCCCGGAAGGATTGTCCACTCCGGAAGGATTAAGGACGCCGTAATGGTGTTTCCTTTCCTTTGAGGCATCCTCTCCCTCATCCGGTGCCCTCCCGTATGTAAGCACGCGGTCCATTCCTTCAGGGACAAAGGCGCTGCGGAAAAGGTGGGAGTTGTTGTTCTGAACAAGGTCTCCCTGGCGTATTCCAATGGTGCCAAGTGTCACATTCTCATTCCCAAGGCGGGAATCACCGGGCTCCACCGCCTCCCCGCCGGTTTCAAATGGAACTACCCACATACGCTCCACTCCGCGGAAAACTCCGCCGGACTGGGCTATTTCTGCAGTGGTTTTTGTAGCGCCGGGCGTTACATTACCCAAAGACATCACAAGGGACAGGGAATGCCTTGAGCCGGTATCCCTTTCTGTCCGGGCACACCCCACCCCTGCCCATACGGAAAGAATGAGCAGGGGAAGAATGAGCCTCAGTGATGCCTTTCTCACAAAGATTCTTTAAAGATCAAGCTCGTACTCAAGACCGGAAATCCACTGGAGGTCTACGGAAAGACCAAGGGACATCTGGGATGCACGGAGGTCAGGTACTGAATAGTAGGCCTTCTGGAGGGAAGTTGCGTTAATCCTGAACGTTGCGTTGGTAACAAAGTCCTGAATAAACACGCGGGCAATCTTCTTGGATTCACCTTTGACTTTTCCGTCAGGAACAGCTTCTCCGTCTATGCCGTATACGGGAGGAATCTGATGGTCCGTGGGCCACTTGGAAGAAAGGCTAAGAATTTGCTCTGCGTTGGGCTTGGGCATCATTGCAACAAGATAGAACACTCCGCCAGTGGGGATCATATTGTCACGGCCATAGAAAGCCTCACCCTTGTTAACAAACTCAAGGGCAACGTAAACGTCGTTTTGATCGGACTGGGCACCGCTGCCGGAAGAGTTATAGTTGTCATATACCAGGGTATAGTTGGGAGTTACCGTAGGAACAACGGCACTGGCCATGCTGTGGTCATAGATTACACCGTCAAAGTAGGAGAACTCTCCGGTGGTGTATTTCCTTAAGAACTGCCAGTTCATTCTGGGGTTCACACCGCCAACAAGCACGCCCCTGAGTTCAAACAGACTATTGGATACAGTGATAGTCTTGTTTTCCTCAACACCCTTAGTGAGAGCGCTGCGGTTGTCCTGGAGGGTTCCCACTCCTTCCTTGAATATCACAGAAGTCTTAAGCATTGCAACGCCGTAGTTGATGCTGTTTACAACGGCTACGCCGCGTGTTGCGCCTGCAACCGTTCCGGGGTATGTCCAGTCGTTCCAGCTGGAAGCGGAGTTCCAGGGAGTAACGCCATCAGGATAACTGGCGGCGGTTACATCGGTGCTGGTAGTGCGTATAGGGCTGTTCACATAATACCAGAGCTCTGCGGGATACATATACTTGCGGGGCTCGAATTCTGTCATGGTGGGATTTACCAGAGGGTAGTTGGGATGATGGTAGTAGAACTCATCCTTTGCATAGGTTCCATTTTCTCCCTGATAATGGAAACCAAGCTGGGCGGCGCCTTCAGGAACTCCAAAGTCCTCAAAAGGATATCCGTTAAGATCATCTGCTCCGTCAAAATTGGCTGTCCATTCCGCTTCAGTGTATACTTTGTATGAATCTACAAGCAGGGACTTGATGTCATCTACGTTCTCGTAGTCACCGTCCGGGATATCATCGTCTTTATTTGTGTTGAAATAAAGTGAAGCCCTGTCAAGGACAACCTTTGCCACACGTTTTGCATTTGCCTCATTTGCATTTGTAGGGGTTGAGGAGCTTGCTGCGGTAATGACCCTGTACATATCCGTCACCATCTTCTTAACTGCTGCAGAAGAGCCAGCACGGTATTCTCCATGAGGCCTTGTAGCATCGGCGGGAAGAATATAGGTAAACTGATAATAGCACTTTCCAAGAACTTCCTCAAGTCCTTCAAGGGTATGGCCAATTGCTATTCCCGCCGTGGCAGCACTGTACCTGGAATCATTACCGTACTTGTCAATCTCATACTGGTGACCGTACTGGGCCCAGGTTGCTGCAGGAAGGGCTCCAAAGGTTGGATCAGTGGTAGCGCTTACGCCACGCTCCAGGATGTCGTTGATAACGGCAATCATAAGGCGGGCGGTAGCGTCATAGCTGTTAACCACGTCTCCGTCCTTCAAGATTTTCTGGGCTGCTATCACAGTGGAAGAAGGGGTACCGCTGATAGTGGAGGCATCGGCATTAGTAGAACCGTAATCTTCCTCTTTGTGGGCATTTGTCCTGCTTGCCTTACCATAAAACATCACAGCGTCAACACCTACAGGGATAGAGAGCTGAAGGACGCGCTTGGAAGCGGTTGTACCCTCATTATTGCCGGTTTCATTGTTGGGTTTGTTACCAGAGTCCAGAGTATTGTCAAGGGCATCGGCTGCAAAGAAACTACCAAAGTCAAAGAACTTTTCAGGAGTCATGGAACTCTTGAGCACATGGAGTGTATCATGAGTTTCATCCTTGTTGGTTTTGTAGGTGTAAAGTTTTGCATCCTGGATACCGCGGAAATTGTTGTTCTGCTGAACTGCATCTGCGGTCATTTTGGTGGTGGGGGCTGCAGCAATGTTAAGCACAAACTGCGTTGCCACCTCCTTTACGCCCGTTTCTGGAACGGCGTTACTCACCTGCGGCTCTCGCTGGCAGGCAACTGTTGCAAGCACTGCTGCGCTTACAAGGAGAAAATTGAAGATTTTTTTCATACGCAAAAAATATTAAAGAGTATTGTTTGATTTTCTAAAAGTCTACCTCCCAGCCGGGCTGCTCTATCCAGTCCAGGGTGACCAGGGAGCCAACCCATGGAGCCACAGGAACGCAGGAGCCGTCATCAATAATGCTGGCCTTCACAACCTTCATCTGGCCGGCCATAAGTGGAAGTTTCACGCCAAGGACGGTTTCCGTAACGGTGCCATCCTTGAGAGTGGTGTATATCTTGTACCTCCAAAGAGGGTTTTCTGCTGCCTCTGAAACAAATTCATCCGGAGATTCTATAGTGGTTTTGGATGAAGGGACATCCCTTGAAGGGAAGGTTACAGTGGTAAAGCAAAGCGGGGGCTCAGTACCTTCTACCGGCACTTTCCTTGCCCTCACTATTGGAGTATAATCAAACCTGTAAGTACTGTCGGCAATGCTGTATCCGGTGGCAAAGCCGGACGCATAAACCCTAATGTCCCTGATTCCGCTGCCAAGGGTGTCCAGCACCAGTGCGCTAGCGCAGTTGGCCATATACAGCCTCACGTTAAACTGCTGGTCCTCCCCTTCCTTCACGTCCATGGGAAGACGGGCGGTGAAAATGCCGGTGCTGTGGGAATCTATGGTATCACGCACGGGCTGTGTGAGGCGGGAGGTGTGGCAGCGGTCATCGGCCTCCAGAACCACCTCACGGTTATCCTCTATGTTTGCAATTGCAAGGTGCATGTATTTGCGCACCGGGATGTACAGCGTGTAGCTGGACTGGCTGCCGTCCATTATGTGGCGCTCATTGTGAAGGCGGGAGGAGTCTGAGTAAACGTCATAGAATGAGAGGTTTACGTCATGGGCATAATCCGTAAAAATGTCCTTCATGGTGGCTTTTAGGGCGGCCGATACAGATACGTCTGCGGCCATGCTCAGCTGGGTCTGGAGCTCCGTTGTCATGTTTGTGACAAGCCTCAGCTCATAATCCAGCGTATAATCGGTGTCGCAGTCGCTCATATCTTCGTCCACCAGGACGCACCCGGTGAGAAGAAAGACGGGGAGGAGGTATTTCCAAAGATGTTTCATCGGCCGTCCTCCTTCATAAGCTTCTGCCAGGCCTCAAACTCCTTGCGGGCGGGGCCGTAAGTCTCTATCCCCTTCAGGTTTTCCGCGGCGGCCGATGACCCCTTTCGGGCAGCCGTCTCAAGCATCTCTATGGCTTCCTTTTCTTTATCGGCATCCCCGTTATCCAGGGCGGTGAAATAAAGCGCCATAGCGTAAGCATTTGCAGCCTCAGGGTCCTTCAGGGCACGTTCCTTAAGCTCCGGAGACTCCTCCAGACGCTTCACGGCTTCCGGGTAGCGCCTTGCCTTAAGGAGCGGAATAACCTCCTTGTTGTACTTATCAGTGACGGCATCGGGGGTATTGCCGTAATAGATGCGAATGTAGCCGGAATTTCTTTGATCTGCCAGGAAATTGTCCCTCACGTCATCATAGAGCGCGGGATCTGCCTTGATAAGCGCCTCCCTGCGGTCAGGGTCCGGCTCATTGTAAAGGATGTCAAGAAGCCTCTCCCGGCCGTCCGGCTGAGCCTCAAGCTGGTCCTTGAACCAGTCCCAGGCCTCTCCCTTCCCTATTGTCTCAAAATAGCGGCGGCTAACTCCCGTTTCACGGTTCAGATAATCCGCCACCACCTTTGCGCGCCTTAAGGCAAGAGTATCATTGCGCTCCTGGGGGCCTTCTATTGAGGCAAGGCCCACTATTGAAATGAGAAGTTCGTCTGTTGCGTTATCCTGCTTTATGCGGTTGATTGCGCCTGCAAGACGGTCCAGAACCCTTGCATTGGAAGGGTCACTGGCATTAA
>JAFZML010000115.1 GCA_017553255.1 Bacteroidales bacterium
CCAGGTGAACTATCTTGGAAACCGTAAGTTCATCCAGGACAAGGACGTGGACATTAAGGTTGGTGACGAAGTAATCATCTACGGTTATCTCACAAAATACAAGGAAACCGCAGAGACCATGCAGCAGAATACCGGTAAGGGTGCATACCTTTATTCCCTTAACGGGGTGGTTGAAGAAGTGGAGCCCCAGAAGGAAATCACTGCCAGCACCGTTAAGGAATTCATTGAGAAAGCAGATCCCAACACTTATTACAGGCTCACCGGTAAGGTAAGCGCCTTCAAGACCGGCACCAACAAGAGCGGCACTCCTTACATGCAGTTCAACCTAACGGATGAAACCGGTACCATCCTGGTTTACGGCTTCCAGAACGGACAGTATGACCAGTGGGCCACCACGCTGGAAGACGGCGGCACAGTTGTGCTTAACGGTCTCTATGAGTATTATGCCGACAAGAGCCAGCATGAGGTTGTGAAGACAACCATTGAAAGCTTTGAACCCGGTCAGGCCCAGACAGAGATAGAGGACATTACCGTTGCGGAATTCATCCAAAAGGCCGATGCCACCACCTATTACAGGCTCACCGGTAAGGTCAGTTCCTTCAAGACCGGCACCAACACCGCCGGCAAGAATTACATGCAGTTCAATCTCACGGATGCAACCGGTTCCATTGTGGTATATGGCTTCAAGGACGGAGAGTATGAAAAGTGGGCCGAAACAATCAAGGATTTTGGCACGGTGGTTCTTACCGGTACTTATGAGTACTACTCAAAGAACGACCAGCATGAGGTAATGAACACCACCATTGAGAGTTTCGTGGAAGGTGAGGAGCCCACGGAGTTTGAGGACGCCACCATTGCCGATTTCATTGCCAAGGCAGATCCTTCAACCCCTTACCGCCTGTCCGGCAAGGTGACGGAGTTCACCATAGACAACGCAGATCTCAAGTATATGAAGATCACCATGGAGGACGCCACAGGCTCCATCCTGGTCTACAGTTTCAAGGATGGAGAGTTTGACAATTGGTCCGGCAAGATCAAGGAAGGCGGCGCCATTGTAGTGGTGGGCACATACCAGAAGTATCAGAGCACCCATGAGGTTGTGAATGCAACCATCGAGAGCTTTGAGGAAGACCTCAACTACAAGTACTGCAAGGTGGACGGCTCCGCTGAAATTAAGGTGGCCGCTTCCGCCACGGAGGCAGAACTCAAGATCCTGGCCAACACCGCATGGACGCTGACTGTCACCAAGGGTGAGATTGTGGCCACCCCTGCAAGCGGAGAGGCCGACGCCACCGTAAAACTCACCTTCCCCGCAAATGAATCCACGGAAGAAGCCGTTGAATATACCCTCACCCTTGCAGCCGCTGCGGCAGAGGTGGAGAAGACCATTACCGTCACCCAGTCCAAGGCTGTCCCTGAGGGTGGCGCCCAGGTGGAGATTGTAATCAAGGACATTGCCGAGGCTAACAGCTGGGCAAACGGAACAAAGTACACCTCCATTGAGAAAGACGGCGTTACCCTTTCCGTTTCAAAGGGAGGCGGAAACACCGGTAAGTACTACACCTCCGGTAACGAGTGGCGCTTCTATCAGACAGAAAGTCCGGAACTTACCATTTCCGTGTCCGATGACCTTGAATTCGTTTCCGCACAGTTTACCTATAACACTACCAACGACGGCGTTCTTCTTGGCTCGGACGGTGCAGTTATTCCTTCCGGAGGAGAATCAACCTGCCTCACTTACGGAGTAGGCAATTCCGGCAGTGCAACCAACGGCCAGGTGAAGTTCACCAAGATTGTGGTGACCGTTACCGCAAAGTAAGAATGTAAATGAAACGTTCATTCCAGCCCATTCTGTGGGCATTGGGACTTGTAACCGCAATGGTCTTGTTCTCCTGCCAGAAGCAGGAGGATGAGACCATCCCGGTTCTAAAGGTGCCGCAGGCCATGGTTTCGGCCGATGGCGGAAGCCAGTCCCTGGAAGTGGCGGCAACAAGCTCCTGGACATTGTCTGTTGACTACGGCGCCAGCAGCCTGCCTGCCTGGATCACCCTTGCCCAGACATCGGGTTCCGCCGGCGTTTTCCGCGTCCAGATGACGGTAAGTCCCAATAACAGTGACAACCCCCGTACGGCCACTCTGGTCCTTTCCGGTCCCACCCTCCAGACAAAGAAGCAGATAAGCCAGATGTCCTCTTCCGGTGGGGGAGCCGTAGCCAAGGCTCCGCTCTGGATGGAACTCCCGGCGCTGGACAACCCTGACCTTTATTTCTTCACCCACGACTGGAATGGCGGCCAGTACATCAGTAAATCCAGCAGCCCCAAGCGCAGCTGGTCATTCTACTGGGACCCCAAGAACTACGTATCCCACTGGGTGGCGTATCCCCTTAACAAGGACCTCAAGAAGGGCAGTTATGGCCGATACGATTCCCACGGCGGCGGCTTCCCCAAGGACCCCATCCTGACAGACCTTGGAATGAAGCAGCCTGATCTCTGGAGCAGTTCCTATGGCGGAGGATGGACCCGCGGGCACCAGATTCCTTCCGCAGACCGCCAGGAGAACGAGGCCGTGAATATGTGCACGTATTACGTCACAAACATGACCCCTCAGCAGTACGACTTCAACGGCGGTATCTGGGCAAATCTTGAAAGCCGCGTGAGGTCTTATTCCAACAACGCCGATACCCTTTATGTGGTCACCGGCTGCCACATTACCACCGACAGTGGCTGGTCTGGAAAGAACGGCGGGGTGGCCGCGCGTGTTCCGTCGGCCTACTACAAGGCTATGCTCAGGCTTAAAGGCGGCTCTTATTCTGCGGCGGCGTACTACCTTCCTCACAGCAAGGATATAGCCTCCGACAATTATGCAAATTATGCAATTTCCGTCTCAGAACTTGAGAAGAAGGTGGGCGTAGACTTCTTTGCCACGCTTCCTGCCGTGGTGGGCAAGGACAAGGCTGCAGAAATTGAAAGCGCCAACCCCAGTACAGTTGTATCAAAATGGTAAAACCACATAATATGAAAAAAACAGTTTTCGTTATCGCGGCCCTCATCCTCATGGCGCTTCCCCGCACGGCGGACGCCCAGAAAGGCCGCAGCTATGTGATAGGCTTCTACAATCTGGAGAACCTCTTCGACACCTACCACGACGAAGGCAAGAATGACTACGAGTACCTCCCCGACGGCGCCAATGAGTGGACGGAGGAAAAGTACGCCAAGAAACTCCACAACATGGCTAAGGTCATTGCCGATATGAAAAAGGACAACGGAGCCTGGCATGCCGTCCTTGGTGTGTCTGAGGTAGAGAACCGCCACGTCCTTGAGGATCTTGTATCGGAGCCTGCCATCGCCGATGCCAACTACCAGATTGTCCACTACGACAGCCCGGACCGCCGAGGCGTGGACTGCGCGCTGTTCTATCGGCCCCAGATATTCAAGTACATCACCTCGGAGGCCATCCCCTTCACCTTCGAGGGTTCCCGCATAGACTGGAGCGCCTGGACGGAGGAGGAAAAAGAGGCCTTCCGCACCCGTGACATCCTTATGGTCCGCGGCACCATTGACGACGAGATGTTTGCTTTCTTCGTGTGCCACCTGCCTTCCCGTCTTGGCGGCAAGGGCGCGGATCTCAGGCCCCGCGGTGCAGAGATTGCCTACCAGAGGGCCATGGAGCTCCAGAAGGAATTCCCCGGAATCAAGATTGTGGTGATGGGAGATATGAACGACAACCCGTACGACATCTCAATGACGGATTATCTCCGCGGCAAGGAAAAGATTGCCGATGTCACGGATGAAGACTTCTTTGACCCCTTCCTCAGCATGATCAAGGCCGGCTACAGCTCCCTGTATTACCGCGGAGAGGGTAATATCTTTGATATTGTGATGGTGAACAACGCCCTGGCAAACGCCCCCAAGGGCACTTTCCAGATCCAGCCCATCATCAAGAAGAAGTTCTACGGACGCGTATTCTCAAAGCCCTATATGACCAACCAGAGCGGCCAGTACAAGGGCACCCCGTTCCGCACCTTCTCCAACGGCGCATTCATCAACGGCTTCTCAGACCACTATCCCACATACATTGTGATCAAGAAATAACCAACCAATATGACTAAAAGACTTATACTGACCTTCGCTGCAACCCTGGGAGCCATAAGCCTCATGGCCCAGGCGCCGCAGTTCTCAGATCCCGGAACGCGGGACGGCTATGCCGGCGGCGTGAAGGGTAAGGTTGTAGACCGTAACGGCCGCGCCCCCATTGAGAACGCCCAGGTGGTCCTCCTGCAGGGCGCAGAGGAAATAGAAACGGTGGCATCGGCCCAGGACGGATCGTTCCTCATCTCATCCCTGCCGGACGGCACCTACGTGCTCCGTATCACGGCTCCGGATTTCCTTGAGTCCCAGGTACAGGTAACCGTTGCCGACGGCTATGTGAAGAACATGTTCAACCTTTCCCTCACGGGAATCCAGCATGTGACGGACGTTGACGACGACTCCTTCGCCAACTTCGACATGGACGACTCCGGCTTCAACGACAACCCTACCATCCTGTTCGGCAGCAACGACGTTTTCAACAACATCGCCGGCTACAACTTCTCCTCCGTGCGTTTCCGCGCCCGCGGTTACAGCTCGGAAAGCCAGGAAGTTTACCTTGCGGGCGTGAAGATGAACGACGCCATAACGGGTTACGGCCCCTTCTCCCTCTGGAGCGGCCTCAACGAGGCAATGCGCTCCAAGGAAACGGTCAACGGCAACGAGGTGTCGGATGTGGCCCTTGGCTCCTACAACGGCGTCACCAACATCTTCGGCACGGCCTCGGAGGTCCGTAAGGGCCTTCGCGGAAGCGTCCTCACCAACAGCGCCCTGTACCGCCTGCGCCTTATGGCTTCATACGCCACCGGGCAGATGGACAACGGCTGGTCCTTCGCGGCCAACGTGAGCGCCCGTCTTGGCGGCAACGACTGGATCCAGGGTGTGTACTACCGCTCGTTTGCATATTATCTTGCGGCCGATAAAGTGATTAACAGCTCCCACAGACTGAGCGCGGCAATCTTCGGCACTCCCGGACAGCGCGGCGCCCAGATGGCTTCCACCCAGGAAGTCTACGATATGATGGGAGACAACATGTACAACGCCAACTGGGGTTACCAGAACGGCAAGGTCCGTAACGCACGCGTTCGCAAGACCCACGAACCCATCGCTTTCCTGAAATGGGATTTCACCCCTTCGGATAAGTTCGAGAGCCATACCACCCTTCTTTTCCGTTTCGGCAAGAACGGTTATACGGCTATGGACTGGTACAATGCCCAGGACCCCCGTCCGGACTATTACCGCAATCTTCCGTCCTACTATTACAACATGGATCCGGACTACAACCGCACCAACCGTGAAAAGGCCGGAATTGCCATGCAGAACTGGCTCAACAAGGATGCCAACTTTGTCCATATGAACTGGGACCGCATCTATCATGTTAACCAGATGAGTGAGGGCGGCCGTTCCAAATATGTCCAGGAGGAACGCCGGGTAGACCAGAGAGACCTCAATCTTGCCTTCAACCTCAAGTACAGGCCCATCCAGAACCTGGTGATTACCGGCGGGGTCAACGGCAAGGTGAACAAGACGGAATATTATAAGATTCTGGCCGATCTCCTTGGCGGACAGTACTTCGTGGACGTGGACAACTTTGCCGACCGCGATTTCGCCGCACAGCCTTCCGTGGCCGCCAATGACCTTGATTACTACCTTGCCAACAACGGAGAGTCCCGCATCCTCCACGTTGGGGACAAGTATGGCTACGACTACAACGTGCACGTGCTGAACTTCGGCGGCTGGGTTAATGGAGAGTATACTATCGGCAACCTGGATGTAAGCCTTGGCGCACGTCTGGGATACAATTCCTTCTGGCGTGAAGGTCTTGTGCGTAAGGGCCTGTTCCCCGGAGAAGCCTATACGGACCCTGTTACCGGCGCCCGCATAGAGCCTTCAGGCAATTCCACCTCAAAGGGTAATTCGGAGAAGGCACAGTTCCTTACCTATGCCGGAAAGCTGGGCCTCAATTATGTGATAGGCGGAAACATGCGCGTCTATGCCAATGTGGGTTACTATCAGGACGCACCTACCTTCCAGCAGGTGTTCGTGAGCCCCCGTACCCGTAACGACATGGTACAGAATGTATCTCCAATCAAAACCTTCTCTTCAGATGTGAACTGGCAGTTCAGCGGCAGCGGAATCAATGCCCGCGTAACCGCCTACTACACCACCATCAAGGGCCAGAGCAAGATAATGAGCGCCTACGACGACGTTCAGAACGCATTCTCAAACTTCGCCCTCAGCGGAATGGACCAGCGCAACATGGGTATTGAACTTGGATTCAAGGTTCCTACCTACGTTGTCCCCAACCTGAGCCTGCAGGGCGTCCTTGCATGGGGAGAGGCTGTTTACACATCCAACCCCACCATGATGCAGACCCTTGACAACAGCGCCACGCCCGTGAGCTACAACGGCCGCGAAATCATTGAGGTCCCCTACTGGAAGGAAACTCCGGTTTACCTGAAGGACGCCTACGGCAATATCCCCGCAGAAACCGGTGTCAACGACTACACAAAGGTGAAGAAGCACTATGTGCCTTCAACTCCCCAGCTGGCGGCGTCACTCGGCCTCAACTGGAACTACAACTACTGGTTCGTGGATGTTGACGTTGAGTACTTTGACAACGCCTATCTTGATATGAACCCTCTCTACCGCACTGAATATGCGGTCCAGGGCCCTGACGGCATTGCAACTCCTCAGGAGGTTGAGTATATGACCACACAGGAGAAGTTCGCCCCCTGCGTGATGCTCAATGCTTCCGTAGGTAAATCCTGGTACATCCAGCGCAAATACCAGCTTGGATTCTCACTCAACGCCAAGAACCTTCTCAACAACCGCAACGTCAAAACCGGCGGCTACGAGCAAACCCGTATGATAGACAATACCAAGGGCAAAACCCAGTATTACAAGTTTGACCCCAAGTATTTCTATATGTCCGGAATCAATTATATGTTGAACATTTATTTCCGATTCTAAGCTATGAAAAAGTATATTGTAGCACTCTTCGCGCTGGCCGTTGTGGCCGTTTCCTGCCGGGAGTTTGAACCGGTTTTCACACTCAAATATCCGGACACCCCTCTGGAGGAGCCCGTCACAGATGCAATTGCCCTGGCGCGTTTCGGGGCCGATGACTTCACCTCCATTAAAGACCTCAAGGCTCTCTATACAAAGCACGGGGAGCCCATTGAGATTCTGGATCCCATTGTAATCCGCGGAGAAGTCACTTCCTCCGACGAAAGCGGCAACGTTTACCGTGAACTCTTTGTCCAGGACGCCACTGGCGCCATAGACTTCAAGATTGGCCGCTCCAGTTCCTACGACGACTACAAGATAGGCCAGATCCTCTACATCAACTGCAACGGCCTTGTGCTTGGTGAATACGGCTTCAAGGACAGGGATTATTCCGGTTCCGGTCAGCTCCAGCTTGGTCTCAAGAGGAACATGGCCATGAATCTTGAAAAGGGTGAATTTGAGGCTGCCGATGATTATGAGACTTCATACATCGACCTTGAGCCCGTACTCCGTGCAAAGGTCCTGAAAGGCGCCATCCTCCCGGAGGAAGACCGCATGAAGCCCAAGTCCGACATCACCGGAGCCCAAATCCTTTCATACGGCTACGATGAAGTTGTGGTCCAGAAGAAGAAACCCCAGCAGTTCCAGCTTTCAACCAATATCCAGGAACCCCTGGTGGGCATGCTTGTGGAGCTCAAGGGCCTCCAGTATGCCAGTAATGTGTTCACTCTCTTCTACCCCAACCCCAACCTCAACCATACCAGCAGTGACGGCAAGAACCGCGTGTTCCTCTCCCTGCCCAATGCTAACGAGCAGTGGGAAAGCTACGACTACACCTACGGCGTTCCCTGGTGGGCCCTTACCAAGCGCCGCTTCTCCAGTATGGTGGAAGCCGCCAAGGAAGTTACTGCTCCCCAGTTCAGTGATTTTGCCGATGTCCTGGATGCCGATGTTGTGAAGCTCCTTCAGGAAAACGGCATCAATGATGTGGTGGACCTGTTTGCAACCTCGCCCAAGGCAATCGCCGACAAAAAGGTGACCGGCCTCACCGCCGCGGCCGCCCAGAAGGCTGTAACCGCCATTATGGGTAAGATGGATGCCGAAACCCGCACCAAGGTGGAGTGGTTCACCCTTGTGGTGGGCAGCGGCTCCGACAAATACGGCAGCATGGGTAAAATCTCCACCGACGCAGGTTTCTTCGGCGTGGAGATGCCTTACATTGATATGATTCTTACCTATCCTTCGGCCCAAAGCGTGAGCCAGTACTTCACGTACCAGGGTTCATCCGTTGCCATCCGCACCAGCGGCTATGCCCGTTTTGCCGATGTTGAGATTCCCGCCTCCGTCCTTGCCGGTACCGAAACCCTTGATGTGGTGGGTATCCTCGGCCGATACGAAGGCTCTCCCCAGATTACCATGCTTGACGCCTGGCTGTCCTCCGACACCGCCCACGCCAACAGCATAATCAAGTAGCCCCTGCCCGGTAACGCTCTGATTATCAGCTATTTCCTAATAATCGGGTGCACTTCCAGGTGCACCCGACAATGTGTAAAACGCTAATTGTTAATTATTTACGCGCCAGCAACATGAAACGTGTCTTAATTGCCCTATTACTTACTATGACGGCTTGCAACACTAATATCTTCTTAAAGGAATGGGATACCCCCTACGGAAACGCCCCCTTCTCACAGATCAAGGAGGCCGATTACCTCCCCGCCTTCCGCGCCGGAATCAAGGAGGAGAAGGCCAACGTGGCGGCCATCATAGCCTGCAAGGAAGAGCCCACCTTTGAGAATACCATCCTTGCACTGGAAAAAGCCGGCCCCATCCTTGAAAAGGTAACGGGCGTGTTCTTCAACCTGTCGGAGAGCGATTCCACCCCTGAGATGCAGGCCATTGAGGAAGAGATCCTTCCGGAACTCACCGCCGCATCCAATGAGATTTACATGAATCCGGACCTCTTTGCCCGCGTGAAGGCCGTCTATGAGAATCAGGAAGGCCTCACAAGGGAGCAGCAGATGGTGGTGAAGAAGGTGTTCCAGAGCTTTGAGCGCAACGGCGTAGGCCTTGAGGGGGAAGCAAAGGCACGTTTTGCCGATATCCAGACCCGCCTTGCAAGCCTCGGCCAGAAATTCGGCCAGAATCTACTTGCGGAAAACAACGCTTTCAAGGAGGCCACCGGCATCACCGTCTCTGATTATTATGACTTCATGGCTTCCTGCCCTGACCGCGAAAAGCGCAAGGCCGTGTTTGAGGCTTACAGCTCCCGCGGCAACCACGGAGATGAGAATGACAACAACGCCATAGTCCTTGAAATCCTGAAGCTCAGGGCCGAAATGGCCGGGCTCCTTGGCTATCCTTCCTTTGCGGCATTCCAGCTCTCGGACAAGATGGCCGGAACCCCGGAGACCGTTGACGCCTTCCTCCAGCCCATCATGGACGCCTCAATGCTCAAGGCAAAGGCCGATCTTAAGGAGATGGCCGGGCTGGCCGGTCACAAAATTGAGGCCTGGGATTACAGCTACTACGCAGAGAAACTCCGCGCACAGAAGTTCGCCCTTGACGAGTCCCAGACCAAGCCATATTTCCAGGCCGACAGCGTCCTGAAGGGCGTTTTCACCGCGGCCGAGATGATTTACGGCATCAAGATAGAGCCTGCTCCGGAGGTTGAGGTTTACAACCCTGCGGCATCGGCCTATAAACTTACGGACGCCGACGGCAGCCTCATAGGCATCTTCTACCGCGACTATTATGTGCGTCCCACCAAGCGCGGCGGTGCCTGGATGAACAACTTCCGTGAGCAGGAAACCGGCGTGAGGCCCATCATAGTGAACGTTTGCAACTTCCCGGCCCCCGGTGAGGATCCCACTGACGCCATCCCGTCACTCCTTACCATAGACAACGTCCAGACAGCGTTCCACGAATTCGGCCATGCCCTTCACGGATTCCTTTCCCAGTGCAACTACAAGACCGTTTCCGGCACCAATGTGGCCAGGGACTTTGTGGAGACATTCTCCCAGTTCAATGAGAACTTTGCCTTTGTGCCTGAGATACTTGCCGTTTACGCCAAGGATTACCGCACCGGGGAACCCATTCCCGCAGAACTTGTCTCCAAGATCCGCAGCGCCCTCAAGTTCAACCAGGGCTTCATGTGCGGTGAGCTTTGCGCCGCTTCCATCCTTGACATGAAGTGGCATGAACTATCGGCCACGGAACTTGCAGCTTTCAACGGCCCGGAGGACATCCGCGCCTTTGAGGAGAAGACCTGCCGGGAGATGGGCCTCATAGATGAGATTATCCCTCGCTACCGCACCACCTACTTCAACCATATAGTAGGCAGCGGATACAGCGCCGGCTATTACAGCTACCTCTGGAGCGAGGTCCTGGCCGATGACGCCTGGGAGAAGTTTGTAGAGGACGGCATCTTCAATCCTGAGACTGCCAGGGCCTTCCGCGCCACCTTCCTTGAGCGCGGCGGATCTGAAGAGCCTATGACGCTCTACCGCAGCTTCCGTGGCGGAGACCCTGACCCCGCAGCCCTCTCCCGTGCCCGTGGGCTTGAGTAACCCCCTGACACTGAACTCTTTAACGGTATAGCGGTGCACCGTGAAGTGCACCGCTATACCGTTAATATGCTCACAATCAACAATTTTCACCACATGCGTGCTGCGGCTTTAATGAAAAACCATAAGTTGTGAATTCATAAAATAAGCCGCCATTCCGGTGAAACGTAAAAACATTCACGTGAAACAACACAAGTTATCAACACCCTATCGGAATTCAGCGTTTTTATTATAATAATTGCAGTCCAAATCGTATCAACTATGAGAGGACATAAACGCATTTTCATTCAGGATGAATTCCAACACATCTATCATCGCTCCATTGATCAGGTACTTATCTTCTACACTATGGAGGACAGGCTGGTCTATTATACATTGTTTTCTGTACTGGCCAAGCGCTATGGCATCATCGTATTGGCTATGGCTTTGATGTTTGACCACGCTCATGCTCTGCTCAAGGCTCCGGATTTAGATTCTCTGTCTCGATTTATCGGCACAACCTTATCAAGGTATACCATGGCTTTCAACTCTGATTCGGGCCGAAAAGGGCCGTTGTTTGAGAAGGCGTTCGGCAATGCCGTGAAGCGTGGAGACAAGAAAGTACGCACATGCATTGCCTACATCGGCAACAATTCTGTAGAGAAAGAGCTGTATGTGCGTGCCGAAGATGATCCCTGGAACTGCCTGGGATATCTCCGCACCGACCACCCTTTCTCCAAGCCAATAGTCAAAGGTGAAGCCTCCCCAAAACTCATGCAATCATTAGAGGTGGTGAAAAGGTACCACAAAAGAAACTGCTACTTGGAGTATCCCGTTATAAGAAGGCTGTTCCATGGGCTGGCCGAGGATGAACGGGCACAGCTTTTTGATTTTATAATGAGCACTTTTTTGCCGATAGACAGAGCCGCTCTGCTGCAATTCTACAAAAGTTATGACGAGATGATCTATGCCATCAACTCGAATACCGGAAGTGAGTATGATATAAAAGAGAGAAATGACCCAGACTCACACCGTAACTATGTCAGAATGCTGGAAATAACTAAACGATCAAGTTTTTCCGGCGATCCAAGGAGCATAATTCTAGCTCCAGACAGTAAAAAATGGGAAATCTTCGAGAAATTACAGGCTTTAACAGGAGCCAGGGCATATCAGATAAAAAGGTTCCTACATTTGTCGCAAAAGCCGAAAACGTAACATGTTGACACTCAGCATTATAACGGTATAGCGGTGCACCGCCAAGTGCACCGCTATACCGTTATGTGGCTGGTAATCAATTTGATACGGGAGTCCGGGACAAAGCAGAGGTCATCGGCCGATGCCGGGATAAGGACGGTCTGGCCCTGGCGGATGTCTACGGACTCTCCGTCTACCTCAAGCGTGCCGCTGCCGGAGACGCACATCACTACCACAAAGGAGTCTACTTCAGAAAGGTCCTTGGCGTAGGGGAGGGTGAGGTCATAGAGGTTGGTGGTGAAGTAGGGGCAGCTTACAAGCTCCACCTCTTCATCCTGAAGCGGCTCATAGAGGGTGCGGTAGGTTTCCTGCACGCGGAAGTCTATGGCCTGTTTGGCTAGCTCCGTGTGAAGCTCACGGGGTTTTCCGTCAAGGCCCAGGCGGCCGTAATCCCAGATGCGGTAGGTGAGATCTGAGGTTTGCTGGATTTCCGCAATGAAGCAGCCGCTGCAGATGGCGTGGATGCGGCCGGCAGGGAGGAAGAACACATCTCCGGGATGCACCTCATAGCAGGCAAGGGCGTCCGTGATGGTGCCATCGGCCACCATTTTCTCATATTCCTCCGGCGTGAGGGAACGTGAAAGGCCGGAGTACAGCTTTGCGCCGGGGTCTGCGGCAATTACGTACCACATTTCCGTTTTTCCCTTGAAGCCCGGGCCGTGCACGCGTGCGGCCATCTCATCTCCGGGATGTACCTGGATGCTGAGGTCTGAAAGTGCATCAATGAACTTTATGAGGAGCGGGAATTCATCCCCGTACTGCTCATAAACATGCTTGCCCACAAGCTCTCCCTTGTATTCCTTTACAAGGTCCGCTATTGTCTTTCCCTTGAGCGGACCATCGGCCACGGCGGTCATGTGTTCCTTGACGCCGCTTATTTCCCAGCTTTCCCCAATGTGCGGGATGTCCGTGGTTATACCTTTGTAGGGGGCTATCTTTTCTCCGCCCCAGACCATTGTCCTTAAGAAGGGGTCAAATTTAAGTGGAAGCATAATTTCAAATTGTCTCGATTAACAAAGATAAGCAAAACTTTGTAACTTTGCACATATGAAAAACGTAGCATTGGCTCTTGCCAGCGGCGGCCCCCGCGGCTTTGCCTATATCGGCGCCATAGAAGAACTTCAAAAACGGGGTTATACCATAACCTCGGTGGCCGGAGCATCGGCCGGAGCCCTTGTTGGAGGCATCTTCGCCGCCGGAGGGATTGAGAGCTTCAAGGAATGGCTTTGCGGCCTGGATACCGTGAAAGTGATGTCCCTTGTAGACTTCAGTATAAGCCGAAATTCCATTGTAAAGGGCCAGAGGGTGATGGACGCCATCAAAAGAAGGGTCCCGGACGTGAACATAGAGGACATGAAAATCCCTTTCACAGCCGTTGCCACGGACCTTTACACCGGAGAGGAGGTCATCTTCCGCAGCGGGCCCCTCTTTGAAGCCATCCGCGCCTCCATCTCCATCCCGTCAATGTTTGCCCCCGTCAAGTGGCAGGGCCGCACCCTCATAGACGGCGGCATAGCCAACACCTTCCCCCTGAACAGGGTCCAGCGTACGGAAGGGGACATCCTTGTGGGCTTCAACGTCAATGAGATAGATCCACGGCAGGATGAGAGAAAGATATCCACAGACACATTCGGCTCAATCCTCCAAAGGAGCTTCGGCCTGATGAACAGCACCATAGCCCGTATGGGCATAGAGCTCACGCATCCTGACATTCTGGTGAGCCTCCTGTATGATTCTTACCAAGGCGTATACGGCTACTCGCACGCGCGTGAGATAATAGAGAAGGGCAGGGAACTTATGGCCGCGGCCCTTGATAAATACCAGAATACGTTCTAATTTGGTTTTTTGCCAAATTATTCCTACCTTTGCGGTCCCTCTCACTGTGGGGGGATCGCAACTTTTATGTTAAACCATTAATAATCAAGACAGTGGACACACTTAGCTACAAAACAGTTTCCCTGAACAAGGCAACTGTGAACAAAGAGTGGCTCGTCATTGATGCAACTGATCTCGTGCTCGGTCGCCTCGCTTCCCGCGTGGCCCTGGTGCTCCGTGGCAAGAACAAGCCCGGCTTCACCCCGCACGTGGATTGTGGTGACAACGTCATCATCGTGAACGCAGATAAGATCCGTCTTACCGGCAAGAAGATGACAGACCGCGTTTACACCCGCTACACCGGTTATCCGGGCGGCCAGCGCTTCACCACTCCCCGTGAGATCCTTGCTTCAAGGCCCGAGGAACTCATCCGCATGTCTGTGCGCGGTATGCTTCCCAAGACCCGTCTTGGGGACAAGCTCATCAACAACCTGTACATTTACGCAGGTCCTGAGCACAAGCACCAGGCACAGAATCCCAGAACCATTAAGTTTAACGAAATTTAAACAGAGCACATGGAACAGAAACACGCCCTTGGAAGACGTAAAGAAGCTGTCGCTCGTGTTTATGTAGTACCCGGAACAGGCAAGTTCGTGATCAACGACCGCCCCATGGAGGAGTACTTCAAGGAGGGAACTCTCCAGTACATCGCCAACCAGGCCCTCGAGGTCACCGGTACTGCAGGTCAGTTTGACATCAAGGTAACCCTCGTCGGAGGAGGTACCAAAGGTCAGGCAGAGGCCGTTCGCCTTGGAATCGCCCGCGCACTTTGCGAGGTAGACAAAGAGGCCTATCGCGCCACCCTCAAGGCCGCCGGATTCCTCACCCGCGACGCTCGCGAAGTCGAGCGCAAGAAGCCCGGTCAGCCTGGTGCACGTCGCCGCTTCCAGTTCAGCAAGCGTTAATCGCCCTGAGCTTAATTTACGTCAGCACGGCTGCGGTATTCATCAAATCCTGAGATCCAGGTGGAGGATGAGAATCTTCCCGGGCTACAAAAAGGATTGCCGCACCGCGAAAAAATCCCGGAGACCAGCCTCAGAGGCTGCTACTTACGGGGATTGATGAATGAGTTATTAAACAGAGAATTTACAAAACCATGTCAAGAACCAATTTTCAGGAATTGCTCGATGCAGGCGCACACTTCGGCCATCTTGCCCGCAAGTGGAACCCTAAAATGGCTCCGTACATCTTTGACCAGAAGAACGGCATCCATATCATAGACCTGCACAAGAGCGTCGTCAAGATTGACGAGGCCGCAGAGGTCCTTAAGGAAATGGCCCGCAGTGGCCGCAAGGTCCTCTTCGTAGCCACCAAAAAGCAGGCAAAAGACGTTGTTGCAACCAAGGCAGCAGAAGTCAATATGCCTTCAGTGACGGAGCGCTGGCCCGGTGGAATGCTCACAAACTTCCCCACCATCCGCAAGGCCGTCAAAAAAATGAACACCATAGATAAAATGAAGGAAGACGGCACCTTCGAGAAACTCGCAAAGCGTGAGCGCCTCCAGGTGGAACGTCAGCGTGCAAAGCTGGAGAAGAACCTCGGTTCCATCCGCGACATGTCACGCCTTCCCAGCGCCCTCTTCGTGGTAGACGTCCAGAAGGAAGCAAATGCCGTTAAGGAAGCTGTCCGTCTGAACATCCCGGTAATCGCTATGGTTGACACATGTTGCGACCCCACCCCCATCGATTACGTAATTCCCGCCAACGATGATGCCACCAAGTCCATCGAACTCATCATGGACGTAATGTGCAAGGCCATCAGCGAAGGTCTGGAAGAGCGCAAGCTTGAGAAGGAGAAAGAGGCCGATGCCGCTCCCGCAGAGGACGCAGCACCCGCCCCCGAGGCTCCTGAGCGCAAGCTCCGTCCCCGCCGCAGCGCCGCTGCAAAGGCCGAAGCCGCTCCCGCAGAGGAAGCTCCCGCAGAGGAAGCCTCTCCTGTCATTTCCAGCGAAGCCGAGAAATCTCAGGCAGAATAATTATTAACCGTTAAAGCAAGTAAAAGTTATGGCTATTGCATTAGCAGACATCAAGAAGCTGCGTGACATGACCAGCGCCGGTATGATGGATTGCAAGAAGGCTCTTGAAGAAGCCGCAGGTGACTTCAAGCGTGCCGTTGAAATCCTTCGTGAAAAGGGCAAATCCACTCTTGCAAAGCGTGGAGACAACGAGACCACCCAGGGTGCCGTCCTCAGCCGCATTGGTGGCGGAAAGGCCATCCTCGTGTGCCTTGGCTGCGAAACTGACTTCGTAGCTGCAACTCCTGACTTCAAGAAGCTCGCAGGTGAGATTGCAGACGCTGCCATCACCGCCTTCCCCGCATCCCTTGAGGATCTCAAGGCTGTGAAGCTTGCAAGCGGTTATTCCCTGGAGGAAGACATTACAAACCAGGCCGGTAAAACCGGCGAGAAGCACGTTCTGGCTTTCTACGGCGCCCTTGAGGCTCCGTTCGTGAGCGAATATGTTCACTTCAATGGCAAGCTTGGCGCCATTGTGGCTTTCAACAAGGTGGTTCCCACTGAGATTGCCCGCGGCATTGCCATGCAGGTGGCTTCCATGAACCCCGTAGCAGTGGACGCAGAGTCCGTGCCCGCAGAGGTTCTTGAGTCAGAGCGCACCGTTGCCATCCAGAAAACCAAGGACGAGCAAGTCCAGAAGGCAGTTGACGCCGCCCTCAAGAAGGCCGGTATCAACCCCGCCCACGTGGACAGTGAGGATCACATCGAGTCCAACACCGCAAAGGGTTGGCTCACCCCTGAGCAGGCCCAGCAGGCCCGCGAGATCATTGCAAAGGTTGGTGCGGAGAAAGCCGCATCCCTCCCGGAGCAGATGATCATGGGTATCGTGAACGGCCGAATCCAGAAGTTCCTGAAGGAAAATACCCTTCTGGAGCAGGAATACCAGCTCTCAGACGACAAAGCAACAGTGGCTGCCGCCCTCAAGGCCGCAGACCCTGAGGCAAAGGTACTTAGCTTCAAGCGCTTCTCCCTTTCGGACTAATCCGAAACTCCTCAAAATCAAAACGGCACCTGCCTCAGGTGTCGTTTTTTTTTGTATTTTGTTTGATAGATTATAATAATTTTTTACATTTGTAGTTGACTAACTAAAAACTGAACATTAATAACCTTTTTTAATAACCAAATTTTCTAACAAATGAAAAGAGTTTTTAAAGCACTCGCCATTGCAGCTGCAGTAGTAGTTGCACTGGTATCCTGTAAGAAGGAAGCCCAACCCAGCGAGGTTGCCCTCACAGGTATTGAACTCAACGCAA
>JAFZML010000116.1 GCA_017553255.1 Bacteroidales bacterium
AAGGGCTATGAAGGTGTTGAGGGCGTTGTCCGGATAGTGGAAGCCCTTGAACTTGTCAAACGCGAAGTCCGTGACAGTCTTGCCGGTTTCCGGGTCAATAATGCCAACCTTGCCCTTGAGTGTAGCTGCCGCGGCGTTGGGTCCCACTATATGGAGGGCGCTGAACTGAGGCTTGTACTGCCACTTGTTCTTCTGGGTGTTCCAGATGCCGTAGGTGGGATTGGCATTTTTGTCGTACTTGGCGTACACGGCAAGGTTGCCGGTGGCACCGAGGCCCGCGGGAAGCGTCTTTTTGGCCTTGGGGTCCACGGGTTTGTAGTCCTTGAGCTTGTAGTGGCTGGTGCGGGAGTACTTGGCCTTGGACTTCAGGGCCTCCTGGGCTGCTTTACGGGCGGCCCAGGCATCGGCCCGAACATCTCCGTAGGCGTCCACGGCGTCCGCCAGGGCACCGGCCATGGCATCGGCCGCACGGTCCCATCCGGACGACGCGCCGCTGCGGTAAAACTCATTGTTGTAATAGCGGGGGCCGATGGACACGCCCGACATGCGCTCCAGCTGGCCGATCGCGCTTTGGGCCTGGGCCGGGATAGCGGCCGCGGCTATGATCAGTATGGTAAATATCCGTTTCATTGCGCCTTGTATTCTATTTCAATTCCACTGTAGGACCTGATCCAGAGATTGTCTATATGGACTTTCCCTTCGTCGTCAACAATACGGTCAAAGCGGATGGCATAGTCTCCGCTGTCAAGGTTCTCGCGTTCCGCTTTGAATTTTTTAGCCTTTGCCTTACTCATAGGGACATCTACATAGCAGTAGCCGGGTTGGAACTCTATCCGGAGCGTTCCGGCAGCGTCGTCATAGGTAGTAGGATAAAACCAGTACTCATAACTGCTGGTGGCAATGTTTTTCCGGTATGCCTCCAGAATCTCTTCATTGGTGAGGTTTGTCCTGCCTTTGTTGTGTTCCGACAACGCATAATGAAGCCGGAAGTCATCAAACTCCCATTCTCCGGGAGCGCATCTGTACTTGATGTACGCCTCATCCTTAAACATATAACCGGAAAAATGGCCTATCTGGAAACTTCCGTCTGGATGAAGGAGCCATCCAAAGAAATTGTTGTACTCATCTACTCTTCCAATGAAAACGTCTCCATTTCCGTCGTGAACGGGGACAGGCTTGGCAAGCAGGTAGTTAGTTATATGGGATAAGGGTAATAGTTTGCCCTGGAAAGAGTCCCAATCTGTAGCCCATGTGAGGACGCCGTCCTTTACGCCCAGAGCTACGTCGTATATAACCGGGATTCCGTCATCATCCGACTCTGGCTGATAGTCATATATGCCTGAAAAGCGGTAACTGGGCCCGCTCCAGGGTAATTCTTGCAGGGTGAAGAAGAGCGTTCCGCTGACCGGGTCGTACCACTCCCAATCTTCATGAAGATAGCCAAATCCCATCTCTCCGTCGGCCTTGGCGTCCTCCTTGATTTTGGAGATGATATAATCTATGTCACTCATTCCCTGCGGCTTTTCATCGGCCTTCCTCTGCGCAATGGCG
Source organism: Bacteroidales bacterium (assembly GCA_017553255.1). Classification (GTDB taxonomy): domain Bacteria; phylum Bacteroidota; class Bacteroidia; order Bacteroidales; family UBA932; genus Cryptobacteroides. Next base: position 1,552 of record JAFZML010000116.1, read on the forward strand.
GCAAGGGCTTTTTCCGGGCTGTCATATTTGGTGGGCACCAGGAAATGGCAATTGGGCGCCATTACACCCCATTTTTCTCCCAGGGCCAGAGGCAGGTATTCAATCTGTTTCTGATTATTCAACTTGAAACGCCAGTCTGTGAAAAGAAGCGCCTTGTCATCCACCGCCCAGCTTTCCAGATACTCAGTATAGAACAAGCCGCAACGTTCACTGCCCAGCGCCACAAAGAGAATGTCCGGATTGATGAAAAACAGGCTCTTGCAGCCTTCCAGGCTCTCACTGAACCACGTCTGCGATGCGTTGTCCCAGATGCGGTAATTACCATTTCCCTCACTCAGGATTACCATATTGCCGCTTTGGCCTCCGGCGTAGGGGTTCACGTAGAAGACCTTGCCTTCCTGGTACGTGGGGATGTGGCTCATACACTCCAGGGTGCCGGTAAAGGTTTTTTTGACCGGCTGGGCATGGGCCTGGGCCGATAATCCGGCCAGTAACAACACAATCAGTATTAATCTTTTCATAGGCGCTGCTCTTTAAAAACAAACTCCGACGAGTATTCTTATGCCATTGCCAAAACGGAATGCATTGGGTTCAACTGCGTCCTTATCGAACGGCATCATGTCACGGTAATAACCTACATTGATGAGGAACCTGCCTGGGCGAATGCTGATTCCGGCCATCAGTCCCCAGTTTAAGTTGTTGGGATTGGTGATGCCGTCGTAAATATAGCTTTTCCAAAAACTGTAGGTGCCGTAAGCGCCCACATAGGGCCCCATGCTGAACC
>JAFZML010000117.1 GCA_017553255.1 Bacteroidales bacterium
ACGCCCACTGCCATGTGGAGCTATCCTATATGAAGGGCCTTTTCCGCAAGGGAACGGGTATGGCGGGCTTCATAGACCAGATAAATGAGCTCCGTGACACCTCTTCAATGGAAACCAAGGTGGCGGCCCTTAGGGAAGCCATGGACTCCATGTGGGAGAGCGGGGTTCAGGCTATGGCCGATATTTCAAATTGTGCCGATTCCTTTGAGGTAAAGGCCTCCCATCCCATGTACACCCGCAGTTTCCTTGAGGTATTTGGGGCTAATCCCGCTGAATGTGACGCCGTTATGGCATACGTCACTGAGCTTCAGGAAAAGGCTGCTTCTTATGGCCTTGACGCCGCCCCCACGCCTCATTCCTGCTACACAATGAGCCCGGAACTTGTGACGGCTTCATCCGCGGCGGGGCTCCGCAGCGGCTTCCTTTCCTTCCACAGTGAGGAATCAGATGAAGAGGAGGAAATGATGCGTTACGGCCGCGGCCCCATGTGGGACAACCGCGTGAAAAACGGCATTCCAACGCCTCCTGTTACGGGCACAAGCTCCCTGGAGTACTTCCTCCAGAGGGTTACGGCAGCGGTTCCCGCTCCGGTCCCGGGAAACGTCCTTCTGGTTCACGAATGCTGCCTTACCCCGGAAGGCGCCGCCCTGGCACGTAAGGTGCTCCAGCACCCCTACATTGCCGTTTGCCCTCTGTCTAACCTATTCATTCATAATACTCTGCCTCCCATCCCCGTGATGCGGGAGAGCGGAATTCCCATTTGCATCGGCACTGATTCCCTGTCTTCAAATGACCAGCTTTCAATGATTGCAGAGATTGAGTGCCTCAGGAAGGCCTTTGACCTTCCGCTTCAGGAAGTCCTTACCTGGGCCTGCCTTAACGGCGCCCGCTTCCTTGGTCTCCAGGACCGCCTTGGCACCATAGAGCCCAGCAAACGCCCCGGCCTGGTCAGACTTACGTCATGCCCGGCCCAGACCGGGCATCTCAAATCCCGCCGCCTATGCTAAGGGAAGACACAGTTTTCGGCCCCATTTTCAGCCGCAGGCTGGGAAGCTCCCTGGGAATAAACCTTCTTCCCCGGGAGGGCAAGGTGTGCAACTTTGACTGCATTTACTGTGAGTGTGGCTGGAACAAGGATGGGCTTCAGGACCGCACGCTGCCATCGGCCTTGGATGTGGAAGATGCGCTGGAAGCAAAGCTCCGTGAATGCAAGGCTGCAGGTACTCCAATTGATTCCATAACGTTCTCCGGAGACGGTGAACCAACCCTCAATCCGGAATTCCCCGCCATCATAGATATCACCCTGAGGCTCAGGGATTTGTATTATCCGGAGGCTAAGGTTTCCGTGCTTACAAACGCCACCCGCTGCGGCGTTCCGGAAGTTTTTGCGGCGTTAAGGAAGGTGGATAATCCCATCCTCAAACTGGACGCCCCCACGGACGCAGAGGTTGCCCTCATAAACCGTCCGGCAGGGGAGTATCACGTGGCGGATGTAGTGGAAACCATGTCCCGCTTTGAGGGCAATTTCATTCTCCAGACTATGTTCCTGAAGGGCCCCGGCTGGGCCACCGGAGACTGGGTGAAGGGATGGATGGATATTGTGAGAAAGCTCAAGCCCCGTGAAATCCAGGTCTATACCATAGACAGGGAAACGCCCATGAAAGGCCTTGGGAAGTACTCGGCCCGGGAAATGGAAGAGCTTGTGGCGCCGCTCATTGAAGAAGGATTCAAAATTCAAATTAAAGCATAACAACTATGTCACTATCTGCAAAATACGGCTATACGCCTGACAAAGAGGCCATTGACCGCCAGCTTGCCCTTATTGCCCAGAACCTTGAGAACATTGCCTCCGATGATCTTTACAAGGCATGCTTCGGCATAATGGACCAAACCACCCTTTCCTCAGACGACACCCCCGCTTCCGTAAAGAAGATGGTTGAAAAGGTGAACGGCATTCCCACC